>JAKEHZ010000079.1 GCA_022614735.1 Acidobacteriota bacterium
ACTGATTTCTACATCTGATCGATCACCTGCAATACATCCTGGCTGTGAGATTCAGTTTTCACCTTCTTGAAGATGTGCGCGATCCTACCTTGTTCATCAATGACATAGGTCATTCGCAGGACGCCCATAAACTTCTTTCCGTACATGCTTTTCTCGCCCCACGCGCCATACTGCTGCATCATTTCATGATCGGGATCGGAAAGCAGGGTGAAGGGCAGGGAATATTTTTCAGTGAACTTCTGATGCGAATTTTGATCGTCACCGCTGACGCCGATCACCTCGACGCCGCGTTTCTTGAGTTGCGCAAAATCGTCACGAAATCCGCAGGCTTCCTTGGTACACCCCGGCGTCATATCTTTCGGGTAGAAGTAGAGCACGACTTTCTTGCCTTTGTAGTCAGAAAGCTTGACGGTTTTGCCTTCCGTGTTCTTCAGGCTGAAGGCGGGGGCCTTATCGCCGACCTTGAGTTCTTTCGATTCAGCAGCGACTGGCTTACTCGGCACGGTTTATATCCTCCTTGAGTTTGTTGTAGCAGTAGAGAGGTGAGGAGAGAATACGAAACAACAACTGAAAACTGTTTTTCACGACAGGCCGAAACCTGACGAAACCATTATCACCTCACCCGTGATGCTGTCGCTTTCGCTCGATGCCAGAAATACCGCGGTAGCCGCGACATGGTCAGGTTCGACGAAACGTTCGAGCGCGAGTCTCAGGGTGTAATCGCGTGTGACATCTTCGATAGGGCGGTCTGACTGTGCAGCCCGCCGGCGGATCACCTCGTCCATTCGGTCGCCGCGCACAGGACCGGGTGAGATCGTATTGACCTGAATGTTGAACCGTCCCCACTCGGCCGCCAGCGTCTGACTCAACCCGATCATCCCCCACTTCGAAACGGAATAAGGACTGCGAAGAGGGTACCCTTTGTGGCCGGCAACAGAGGCAATGTTGATAATCTTTCCCTGTCTTCTTTCAGCCATCAGCGGTAAGACGGCCTTCGCGCAGAGAAAAGCGCCGGTCAGGTTCACCGCAATCGTCTGATCCCAGTCTTCGCGTTTGATTTCGGTCACGTTCGCCGTCGGACCGATGATGCCGGCATTGTTTACCAACACGTCAATGTTCCCGAACTCATTTAAACTTGTCGCAACCATGCTTTCGATTGCTGCCTCGTCGGAAACATCACATTTGATGGCAATCGCTTGATGCCCGTTTGCCCGAATTTCGGCTGCTGTCGAATTGATGGCTGATTCCGTCGTGCCGCTGACGACGATGTGCGCGCCTTCGCGCGAGAATGCCAGCGCCATATCGCGCCCCAACCCGCGGCCACCTCCAGTGATGATGCAAACACGATCTTTGAGTCTCATTTGTTTTAATTGAATTTATTTTTGGGCGTTTTTTTCGAGACGACCGAGCTCGACCAGCGCCAGCGGATACTCGACGAAACGTTTATTGCCATTCTCCTTCACCCATTGAAGGTGAGGAAGCGCCTCTTCACGTTTGCCTTGTTGAAGAAGGTCGACGCCAAGATATGCGCGAGCCTCGGTCATCCGATCGTTATCTATCGCTAAATCGAGGATTGCCTGAACAGTGCTCTCACGCTTGAGGTACTTGATGATTGGAAATGGCCAGGCCATTATATCGAGGCGTTTAGGCGCCTGGTCGAGCAGAATCTGCGCCTCGGCTTCAAGTCCCGCCCTGCGATAACCCAATACTGCAATAATGACCATAAACTGCGAGTTTTCGCCATTCCAGTTTGTCATATCGAGAAATGCCTTCGCATCCTTCGCAGCTGCTTCGCTCCGGCCAAGATAGAAATTGTTGAGAGCGCGATTGCGATATGCGGGTGGGAATTTCGGTGCAATGCGGATCACCTGCGATAGGGCTTCGACAGACTCTTCGTACCGGCCAATCTGTGATAACCAGCTCCCAAGATTGATATAGGCATTGGCGAAATTGGGCGAAATGCGCACAGCCTGTTGAACGAGCGCGATACCCTCTTCTTGACGTCCCTGCCGGAAAAGGGCAATTCCAAGGCCGTTCAACGAATTGGCATCATCCGGCCTTATCCGTAGCGCTTCTTTGAAAGCCTTCTCTGACTCGGCAAACTTACCCATTTGACCATGGAGTGTCCCAAGGTTCACATACGCTCTCAGATAGTTGGGATCGAGCAGTATCGCCTGTGAATAAGCTTCGACTGCCTCGGCGTAACGTCGCATGGCGAGATTAACGTTGCCCAGGCCGAAATGTGCGAGAGCGGATTTCGGATCGATCTTGACTGCCTGATTTGCCTCTGTCAGCGCTTCCTGCGGTCGGCGCAGATTGAGCAACGCATTGCTAAGCTCAACGCGCGCCATGATCGAATCCGGCTGCAGCTCGATCATCCGTTTGATCGCCGGGATGGCATCTTCAAATTGTCTCGCCTGAAGCAGGGCTCTGGCTTGTTCAAGGAGAGCCTGAAATTCGCTCTTTGGTTGAACATCTGTCTTGGGCGAGGGGGGAGGAGGCTGTGGCGGGGGAGGAGGATTTTGCGCGACCGCCAGTGTGGTCAGTGTAGTTTGAAAAGAGATTGCTAAGGCGAAGAAGAATACAGACAAATCCATACGGAAATTGGCCAGATCAGGCATTTTCATGCTGCCTCCGTATTGTTCGGGTCTCGCCGTATTGGGATGAAAGCTTGGATCTCTATTCGACGACGAGCGCTTTTTCAAGCTTTAGTCGGATGATCGTATTTGGATCAAGTCGCACTTCCTTGCCTTTGGTTAGGATTACTCCCGCCGCCGCGCTGCCTCCGAGGACTGCCGCGCCAGCGGCGCCGCCACCGCTGCTGATACCGCCGCCACGGGGACCGTCTTTTATACTCGAAAGAATGATGATTGATGCGCCTATCCCGCCAATGCCTGCTGCTGTGCCTACGTTCGTCAAGATTTTGCCGCCATCAGTGCCGCCTTTGAGTGTGCCTTCGCTGTCGCCCTTCACCTTTTCATCGCGCGTGAAGTCGGAAGCGGATTTAACTGCCGCATAAAGCTTTTGTTCGGAGCCGTCAATCCGCACTCGTTCGAATGTGATGTGCAGTTGCCCGCCTTTGAATGGACGCCCTGCGGGTTGCGCCAGTGTCACACGCCCGATGAATTCAGTGCCCTCGCGCAGCAATTTGTAACCGTCGATAACAATATCTCGACGCAGTGTGGCGATGACCTCGTCGCCCGGCTCGTTCAATTTCGAGCTGAGCGGCTCTTTCAGAGTCAATTGAATTTCAGTTCCCTCGGGAATGAACGCGCCCTGTTCGCGTGACTGTCCGTAGCTGACAGAGCACATGAGAGTGATCAGGCAGATTAACGGAAGGACTCCTCTCAGCATTGCGAAACCTCCTTGCTGATTTTATTTGTGACTTGATCAAAATAACACGGTACTTTATCAGGCTCGAGTATGGTACTCCTGTCAGAGATGTGTAGCAAGCATGCTCCCGGCGCGGCATCCAGTGATTGATTTTCGATTCGGGTCTTGCTCTAATTGTCTCATCGATTCGCAACCAGGCACCCAGATCAGGTTCAAATGAGATTATTTACACTCGAAGAAGCGAACGCCCTGTTACCCGAAATACGCCGGCTATTCCAGCAGATCGATAAAGCTCGCGCGATTCTCCGGCGACTGGAGCCTGAAGTGAAGCTTGCAAGCGAGCGTGCAAATGAAGGTGGCGGCGGCACAGTCTTTGGCATGCAGTACGCGACCGCACTCTCCGATTTCCTGGAAAACATCCAGGAGATTCTCAGCTACGGCGTTGAAATCAAAGATTTCGATAGCGGCCTCTGCGATTTTCCACACGAGCGTGATGGGAAGATAGTCTACCTTTGCTGGAAACGGGGCGAAGAGCGCATCGATTGGTGGCACGATCTGGACGCCGGATTCGCCGGACGTCAGCCCCTCTAAACAGTTTTCAGTTTTCAGTTTTCAGTTGTAACTATTCAGCCGGGGGTGCAGTACGGGGGGCGTCAGCGACCTGAGTCTCGGCATGAGACCGTTTTATCAAGGCTCAGGTCGCTGACGCCCCCGTACTGCACCCCCGGCTGAATAGTTACAACTGAAAACTGAAAACTGAAAACTGAAAACTGAAAACTGTTTTACTGGCGCGGGAACTGATCAGGATTGTCGGTGAACAGGGCATCCACCCCGAGTTTATAGAGAAAATAATTCATCTCCTCGCGGACATCCTTGAAGCGCCCGGTGGAACTCGATCTGAAAGTATAGGGTGTCACGGTCAATCCTGCATCGTGCGCCAATTTGACTATCATCGGCTCTCGTTCAACCAATCCTTTTGCTGGGCCAATTCCATTGGCGAATTCCCTCACTCGCTTCATGCCTTCAACTGACAGCCACTTATTTTGGGGATCGGCATGGATAAGAAGCACGAGCGGCAGTGTTGTCTTCAACTCAAATCTCATCTTCCGCAGGCTTTCCGGGCTGAATGATTGAATGATGACGGGCGTCTTCGGCTCAGCGGATGGCAGATCGAGTTTGTTTTTATTCAAATTCTCGATCAACAGTTTTTCCATATCGAGGCCCCGCTTGAGGTAAACTTCCGGAGCCTTAGTCTCGGGATATAGCCCGGCTTTGCCGCGGACCAGGTCGATCGCCTCCTGCCAGGTCGGGACTTTCGCGCCTCTGAACTTCTCGCTAAACCATGAACCGGCGTCAAGCTTTTTGATCTCCCCGAGGGTGAAATCAGAAACATACCAGTGTTTTGCCGGCCGGCTACCGGAAGGCTGGTCTTCGCTTACATCATTGCGGAAACGGTCAGGGAAAACGTCTTCGACGTTTGTCGTTCGCTCCAGCGTCAGGTCATGCAGGCAAACGAGCACACCGTCCCTGGTCACCTGCAAATCCTGCTCAACATAATCTGCCCCTTGCTCGATGGCCAGGCGATAGGCTTCGAGCGTATGTTCGGGTGCGTATGCCGATGCCCCTCGATGCGCGACGAGCATCTTTTTGACAGACTCCTTTGCGGTTGATTGGATTGGAGAAATTAGTGAAACGATGATGAACAATGATAAGCAGAGAACGAACAGATAAATATGGCTGACTGACCGCTGCATTTTTTCCTCCCGATGTGTTATTGTTTTCTCCTACTCCCCCCGATTGTAATTCGAATAAGAGAGTAGTCCGATGATGAATGGGATTGTTATACGCCTCGCTGGCGTCCAACAACCCGAAACCAGAATTTTCCAACAAGATGTGATAACAATCGGCACTGCTCCCGATTGTGATATCAACTTCAATGCCGGAAATTTTGGTCTTCCGCCTGAATCGGTCATCGTGACATTGCGTTTGCGCGATGGAGTCTATCGGATCTCCACGCTTGACGCGATGGCAGGTGTGACGCGTGATGGCGAAGCGGTTGCGGTCGGCGATGCGATCCAGGACGGTGATACGATCTATTTCGGGGCAACAGGGATCCGCCTGCGATTCTTCACGCTTACCGACACGAGTAATATGGCCGAGTCTCTACGGCTCGGTGACGCAGTGTTGGCAAGCGCGAATCACCCGGAAACAGTGGTGAGCTCGGCACGCCGGAGACGAACTGTTCCACGAACAGATGTCGCAATCGTCTTCGTTAAACAGCTTCTTCGCGAACTGGTCGCTGAAATCCCCCGGCGAGTTCTCTATGCCATCGCCGGTATCGCGGCTTTCATCCTGCTGACATTCATCTATCTCAATACGGCCAGCTTTATCGTGGGTCGTCGCAACAACCAGGCAATTGCTGAGATGAAGCAGACACTCAGCGAGACCCGCCAGGAAATTGACAGAGTGCGGAGTGAACTGGGGAAAGCGCGTGAAGAATCGGCAAATATCCGCGGGTCGCTCTCGTTACCCGAGAATGTCGTCAACAGTTATGGTCAGGGCGTCTGCCTGATTTATGGCACGTATAGTTTTATTGACCCGCGTGTGGGCCGCGAAGTTCGGTTCAAAGAGCCGACTGTCATGGAAAATCCGATCGGCCCTGATGGTAACGTCAATCTTTCAGTTGATGGTAACGGGCGGGTTTATGAGGTCGAATTTACCGGCACAGGCTTTCTGGTTGAAAAGGGGTTAGTACTTACCAACCGCCACGTTATCCAGGCGTGGGAAGAAGATGATCTGGCCAGCTTGATCAGAATGCGCGGCTTTCGGCCGCGATTGAAAGAATTGCTCGCGTATTTCCCCCAAGTTCAACAGCCTTTCACCCTGCGCGCGCTCGAGATGTTACAGGAACAAGATGTCGCTATCTGTGCTTTTGAGCAGGGCGCAACAGTGTTACCGACTTTGCCGTTGAACGAAGATGGAGAGAGCATAGCGAGCGGGCAGCCGGTTGTCTTGATCGGGTATCCGGCCGGACTTGAAGGCTTAGTTGCTCGGGTCGATGAAAAGGGACGCACCGAATCGCGCCGTTATGGTAATTTGTCCTATCGAACTCAGCTCAACGAGCTCGCGGCCAATTCGAAGATCCGCCCCCAATCAACACAGGGGCACATCAGCGACGTCTCGCCGCAACTTGTCTACGACGCGCGCACGGACGAGGGCGGATCAGGCGGCCCGGTTTTCGGCGCGAATGGTAAAGTGATAGGTATCAATCAAGCGATCTATCTTAACTCTCAGGCCACGACAAATTTCGGAGTGCCGATCCGCTATGGCATTGAGTTGCTCAAAAAACATAAACAGCAACAGGCCACGCAAAACGCGCAGAGCAGCTTGGCTCCGGCCGCAGATCAGCCAAAATTGTAAGGAAAATCAGTTTTCAGTTTTCAGTTTTCAGTTTTCAGTTTCAACCGGGGGTGCAGTACGGGGAGCATCAGCGACCTGAGCCTTGATAAAACGGCCTCTTGCCGAGACTCAGGTCGCTGACGCTCCCCGTACTGCACCCCCGG
>JAKEHZ010000080.1 GCA_022614735.1 Acidobacteriota bacterium
ACCCGCCGAAATAGAAGTAACCACTGAGGGTTTGAAAGTCCATTCCGTGCCTGGAAATGACGCTCCGGTAATTGGCGTCGTGCTACAAGGCTCAAAGCATAAAGTACTGGAGGGTGATGAGTGGCAGTGGATGCAGATCGAAGTCAGCAGGTGGGACGAGACTCAGTACCACGTCACTAACCAAAATCGTGGCTGGGTGTATGGAAAACCGGGACTGGTTCGTGTAGTCTCAAGAAGATGGTGGTGATAGGATTGCAGAGAAGAAAGAGCGGGAGGGCGGGAGAGCGGGAGGGCATGGGAAGGTGCGGAATCTTTTCATCCCCCGCTCCCCCGCTCCCCCGCTCATTCTTCAAAGGGGTTTTATGAAGATTACTGAGCTCTTAAGCGATTTCAGGAAGTGGCTGGATGGTGAGGATGCCGTCTCGCTCACCCCTGAACCGCGACAACAATTAAGTGAGTGGGACGAGTTCTTCGTCAAAATTGCACGTGAAGTAGAAACGGTGATGAAGAAAGAGATGTTCACACCGCCGGGCGGACCGACCTACTTGCCGGGAGAATATATAATCTACCTGAGCAAAGAAGACGACACGCTCTGGCAGGGCAGAAAACGGGAAGGATTAGAAGAGGGTTTGCGTAATGGGTTATCAAAGCGAGCCAGAGAACTCGTAGGCGATAAGGTCCTCAAGACAGAAAAGATCGCACTTTCTCTCGGTGTTGACGGTGCGCTCAGTAAGGGGCGCGTGCGCGTACAGGCGGTGTGGGATGATGATTCGCCGAGGACCGAGGTCACAACGCGTAAGAAGAAGCAGGCGCCTCTTGTAATCCCGGAACAGACCGCGCCGGCAGAAGAGGCCGAAATGACAATCGTTCGACCGCGCGCTCCACTCTTCTCCATCAGTTATGTGCGCGACGGCGGCGAAGCCCTAACATATAACTCCTTTAAAGCAAAGGTAGAGATCGGCCGCGGCTCGAAGGATTTTCCTGTTGATATGAAATTTGAGGGTGATCAGGAAATCAGCCGCAAACAAGCGTGTATTGAAAGACTCGATTCGGGCTCATACAAGATAGAATGCCTCGGGCGCAATTCCATCGAAATCGAGGGACGCGAATTGCAGCCGGGCGAGCAGGCTGAACTGAAGCCGGGACAGGCAATCAAGATAGGAGTCTATGAATTGAAGATAACGGAATGATGGTTGAGAGTAATATATAAAAAACTTGAGGAAAGATAATGCAGTACCTTCGCCAATCACTCATCTTATTCTTTGCAGTCTTATTGCTCACATTAACGCCGACGACGATCGCGCAGCGGGCAGACGAGCCGCCGAGGCGAAATGACTTCGCGCAACTGGTGACGCGGCTTTCGGAACGCGCCGGTTACTTCGGCTCTGACAACCTGGTTTCAAATGAGCTCTCATATCAGCACGTGCTGGGGAAATTAACGAAAATGAGCGTCACAGGTGGCGCATATCTGGGCGTCGGACCGGACCAGAATTTCACATACATGGCTCAGATCAGACCACGTATCGCAATTATGATTGACATCCGCCGCGATTCCCTGTTGCAACACCTGCTCTTCAAGGCGCTTTTTATGATGTCGCGCAATCGTGTCGAATATCTCTCACTGCTATTTGCGCGCCCGCTGCCAAGAGATTTTAAAAAATGGAACGACCGTCCGATCCGCGACCTGGTCGATTACTTCGACCGCACTCCGCTCGATCAAAAGATCGCTGATAAGACGAAGGATGAGATTCACAAACGGCTGACGAGCTTTGCCATGCCGCTCAATCAACGCGATATTGAAACGATTGATGAGATCTATCAGGCTTTTTACAGCGATTGTCTGGAAGTGCGCTATACAATCCGCGACCGACCGACCGGACGCTTCTTCCCGGCCTATCGCGATCTGTTACTGGAGAAAGACCTGGAAGGGCGTTATCGCAACTTTCTCGCATACGAGTCGGAATTTCAGGTTATCAAGAGCATGCATGACCGCAACCTGATTATCCCGATCACCGGCGATCTGTCCGGCCAGAAAGCAGTGAAAGCGATTGGAGATTTTCTCAAGGAGATTGGGGAAAAAGTTTCAGCGTTCTACGTTTCGAATGTAGAGTTCTATCTCTGGCGGCAGGATTCGATGCAGAAATTCGTCGACAACCTGAAAACTCTCCCGATTGACGAGAACAGCGTACTCATCCGCAGCTACTTCAACTACGCCTACTATACTTCAGTTCATCCGCAGACGATTGACAACTACTTCAGCGTCCAGCTTCTGCAGACGATTGATAGTTTGATCGGCGATTACGAGATGAACGGTGGTTACACCTCCTATTATGAGCTGACTACGAAGCGGAGCTTGGAGCTGAAGTGAAGAGAGAATACGAAACAAAAGAAAAAGATGCTAGATGCTAGATGCTAGGACGCTCACCTAGCATCTAGCATCTAGCATCTAGCATCTTTTTCTTTTGTTTCGTATTCTCTCCCGCATTCAAACAATCGTGTAATCAGTCAGCGAGGACTTGTCGCCGAGCACAGAGTTCTCTACTTTTGCGAAGCGCCCGAGAAGAGCGCTTTTGCCGACGACTGAGCCGCGAACTTCAGTCGCTCTTCCGACACGCGCTCCCGCCAGTAAGACGGAGTTTTCGATCCGAGCTCGCTCTTCGATAAAACAATTCGGACCGAGCACGGAGTTGATGATTTCGACGCCCGCTTTGATCGTACAACTCGGATCGATCACTGAGCGCTTATCGATCTGTGGCGGTTCCCCTTCGCCGATGGGCACGGGATAGGGATGGCGCTCGACCTTAAACGACTTGATACGCCCATTGAGCAGATCATCATTCGCTTTCAGGTAGCGTTGTGGTGTGCCGATATCCATCCAATAACCCGACCAGACGAAACCGTAGACAGGCTCGTTCGCCCGGAGTAGCGCAGGAAAGAGTTGATACTCGAATGAGAACTTTTCACCCTCAGGGATGTAGTTGAGGATCTTCGGTTCGAGCACATAAATGCCGGCGTTAATGGTGTTACACGAAATCTCTTCAGTCTTTGGCTTTTCGATAAAGCGGATCGCCCGGCCGTCCATATCAGTCTCAACCAGGCCATAGATTGATGGGTTTTCGACCGGTGTCAGGACAATCGTCGCCGCCGCCTGCTTTTCACGATGAAAGCTAACAACATCCTTGAGATTAGCGTCAGTGATGATGTCACCATTGAAGACGACAGTCGTCTGACGCAGCTGTTCTTCGGAGTTTTTGTAGGCCCCGGCTGTTCCGAGCATAGTAGTCTCGACGACGTAGCGAATGTGAACATCGTATTCCTGGCCGTCGCCGAAAATATCTTCGATCTTGTTCGGTTGATATCCGAGCGCAAGTGTGATGTCTATGATGCCAGCGCGTTTGAGCAGATCGATCTGGTAGAAAAGAAAAGGGCGATTGACAATCGGAACAACCGGCTTTGGCGTGTATATTGTGAGCGGACGCAGACGTGTCCCTTCGCCGCCTGCGAGAATCAATGCTTGCATGAATACCGATGGCTCTCCTTATTTGTGATCAATCATTACTTCATCCCGTCTTTTATCGAGGCGGGAGTCTAGCACCAGGCACCGTGAAATCAAAAGGCAAATGGCAAATGGCGGGCAACAGAATGAAGGGAAGAGAAGGCGCTCTCAGCCCTAGCGTTTTGACGGGTTTCAGCCATTGCAGTATTTTATTGCATCAATTAAACGGAGTCTGTTTACAATTCAACTTGATAATTGCATAGTGGGTGAGTTTCATACATGCGCCGTATCGTCGAATTACAGGAGAACGCGAAACACGCGAAATTGGGCGAAACACGCGAAATATTCCT
>JAKEHZ010000010.1 GCA_022614735.1 Acidobacteriota bacterium
GCGTCAGCGACCTGAGTCTCGTCAATGCGCTCTTTTTGACGCTCCCCGTACTGCACCGGAGGCTGAGCAGTTACAACTGAAAACTGATAACTGAAAACTGTCTATAGAAGTGTCCTTTCAATCAGCCAGTAACTGCCAGCCAGTGCTATCAGCAGCGAGCAGGCGGGGACGTAACGGGTGATGAAATTAGGTTGCTGTCTAAGTTTCCAGATCAAAGGCAAGACGAGCGCAGCTATTACGATCTGTCCCAGCTCAACGCCCAGATTGAAGGAGAAGAGCGGCATCAGCACGCTGCCGCTCCGGGCGCCGATCCCCATCTCACGCAGTACCGAAGCAAAACCGAAGCCATGGATCAAACCGAAGCCGAACGTCAGCAACCAGCGCCATTTTGCCTCGCCTCGGATGATATTTTCCAGTCCCACATAGACAATTGAAACTGCGATCAGCGGCTCAACTATCGCTGGTGAAAATGTCACTATGTCAAGCGTCGCGAGCGCAAGTGTGATCGAATGAGCGGCTGTGAACGATGTGATTATCTTTGCCGCTTCCCGGAAACTGCTTCCGGCTAGAAGCAGGGCGAAAAGGAACGCCAGATGATCGAAACCCATGAGGATATGTTCGACGCCGAGCTGGAGGAATTGTCGGAATGTATATGGCTCCTCACGTTTGACGATCAACATAGCAATATCGCTTTCAAACGAGTTGCTCTTCGCATCAAGCAAACTTTCGCCGAGAGCAATACCCTCGTCATTCCGAATCGTCATGAACTGTCGGTGACCACGCGCAAGGCCGGCGATCAGCGGAGAGCTGACATTCAATCGACCTTCTTTGGCAGCGGGATAATTCAGGTTGAAATAAAGCGCATTGCTGTCACCGAGAGTTGCGGAGACTTCAATTGGCGAGATGTCCCTGCCATCGACCTTTACGATGAGAGCTTGACGCGCGATTGACTCCAGCTGGGAACGCACCGCTTCAAATTCCGACTGGGTAATTTGTCCATCGCGATCAGAATCGATTGGAAGGAGCATCGCAATCTCATCACGCGCGAAAGTGATCTGCACCGTCCACCCTTTCTCAGCGAGTCTCAGCTCCAACACGCTCAGACCGGGGTCATGGGCGAAGGCTGTGACGGCGGCGACGAGCACTAAAATCAATGCCAGACAGAGGCACGCAATCAGGTCAGCTCGTTTCGTTTGATGATCTTGATGATCTTCGCGTTCTCTCTTGCTTTCCATAACCTTAAATAAGCCCCAGTCCTGGAGTGGAAATAAAACCACGGGGAACACGGGGAGCACGGGGAAGAATCAGGGAAATTGCTGGTTTATTCTTATCTATCCTCGCCCTTTTACCAATCTATCCCCGTGCTCCCCGTGGTCGATTATCCAACTCAAGACTCGGGTTAAATAACGTTGGCACACGGCTGTATCTCAAAAATCGCAGGAGCGATGATCGCCATCGCTCCCGCTCGCAATCAATGCTTATTGCGGAAAAGCGAGTCTGCGTCCGTTCTGAGGCGTGGATTCATACGGGAAGACCTTATTGAATCCCATCTCGTTGCTGGTCACACCGTCAACGTTCATAAAGTTGAGCGGATTGACCTTCAAGTTGTTGGGATCGCGCAGGTCACTGGTCAGTGCAATGACCGCAATATCCAGCACGTCATCACCGAAACGGCGACCATTGGGCCAACCGCCCGGCACGAAGAACTTGCCTGCCGGAAGACCGAGCAGCTGACTCGGCAAACGGAACGGATGACCCGCAGCACGGCTCTCCAGAACATCTCCACCGAAGATGCTCAAGCGCGAAAATCCGTCATCATCGGGGTTCATCCGGTCGCCTGCTCCGTTGCCCGCCAGACGAACCGGGTCGGTCGAGAGATCAACCTTGATCAGATCGGGAATGAAGATAGCTGCCAGATCCGCTCGTCCACTATCGATAGCAAGTGTCTGACCACCGCCGATAAGGAGGTTGATCAGTGTCGCGAGCTCAGGATTTTCCACATACTTGCGGAAGAGCAGATTGTCGGCGCTAGGGCCGGTGCTGCTGTAGAGGTCCTTGTCTTCAAGCGCGACCAAACCCTCATTGAGGAGCGGGTTGCCTTGACGCGCGACCTGAACGTATTTGGGTCTTTGTTTGAGATCGAAAATCAGGCGTCCGGTCGGTCTATCCAACAGCATGGTCGAACGGCTCGTCGTTGCGTACACGCCGACAGTTTGTTGGTCGCCTCCCAACTCGCTGATCGGAACGCGGAGAGCCATCATGTGCAGGTTGAATCCGCCTTGTGCGTCCGTACCCTGAGTGCGTAGCTTGAGTAGGTCAAAGACCGACTGAACGTCAGCATAAAAACCGTCGTCACGCTGACCGGCGAACGCCGTATAGCCATTGGGGAATGTAAAGATCGCCTGTCGGGTGTATTTGTCGAGCGCGTCTGCAGTCGCGACGCCTTTGCGCGCAGGGTTCTCGCCATTGTTTCCTTCGTTATAGAAGGGCGTGGCGTTGCCCTGATTGTTCGGCGGCACGATGCCGTTTCCGATCACAGAAGCGACGCCGGTCCGGTTGTCGATCTTCGTGACCGTGTAGGTTTGCGTGAGGTTTTGCGCCGCATCATCGATGTCCATCACGACGCCGAGATAGGACTGGAGGAGCGTCTTCTGGGTCTTGAATTTCGTCTTGAATTCGAAGCGATAGGTGATCGTCGGACGTCCGAGGGCAATATCTCTTCCGATAGCGACATGCATCTCATAACGAACATTGTCATCGAAGTTATACTTGTTCGGCCCGATGCCAGGATTCTCGTGTGGGTATACGCCGAGTGCGAGAACCAGGGATTTCACGCCATTGGCGTCTGGCCTGACGAATGCGTAAACGTCAGTCGTGTTGGCCGACGGATCGCGCGTGATCAAAGGCGCGTCCATGTGGCTCGAGGCGAGAGCCACACTTTGCATTGCAGGCGTCAGAGCCACTGACGCGATCAGCATCAGCAGGGCACCTTGTTGCAACTGTTTCAACAGTTTCTTCATATCGAGTTACTCCTTATGTTGAAGGGTTGAATTGTTATACTCAGTTGCCTGAGTTGTTAACTCACCGCAAATCGGTAGGAGACACCAGGAGCCTGATAAGCCGCCTGGAGTGCGTCCTACCTGTGTGGTGAAGACTGGTCCGGAGGAGATTGGGGAACGTGGTTCTATATTTTCAGTTGTCGGAGCAGCTCTTTCTCGCCTGGCAAGAGCAGATGTTGAATTTCATTGACCCGCTTCAAATGCTGACGGGCTTCATCTGTATGACCGGATTTAGCCGCGATTGTTGCAGCGTGGAAGAATAGGCGGGCATCTCTGGTCCCTAAGGCCAGGGCGCGTTGCATCTGCGTATGGGCTTCATCGAACCTCCCTGCTGATACAAGCGCCCATGCAACGGCGTCGAGGGTGAAAATATCGCTGCGGATTCTCTGCTCAGCCTCAGCGAGCCTGAGAGACCTTTCAGGCTGTTCACCGCGCGTCGCCAGAAATAGGGCCAAGGTGCGTGGATCATCTGCTTCGCCGCGCGCGCGGAGTTGCGACTCGACCTCCTTTGCTTCCGCCTCACGATTCTCCGCGCGCAACACATCGGCCAGCGTCCACTGATATTCCGGGAGCGGGTTCAGCTTTGCGGCGCGATAGAGAAGAGTAATCGCTGCGCTGTTGCGACCTTCGGCTAGCATGACGCGGCCACATGCCAGCAAAGCCGGGGCATAATTACGCTGGAGCTCAATTGCGGTATTGCATGCCTCCACAGCCCTCTTCATCGCGTTGGATTGGAGCTCATAGAGCGAAAGCCTGGCATATGCCCAGGCCGCTGACTCCGGGTCGCCTTGACCGGCAGCCTGGGCCGCCATCAGCATCAACTCACGGGCGCCTTCAAGGTCGCCTTTCAACCATCGAAGATGAGCTCCTCGGCTATAGGCCTGGGGCCCCGGTTTCAAGTCCATCATCTTCTGGTAGGCTGCTGTGGCTTCGCTAAGATTTCCTTGCTCCATCAACACATCGCCGAGCAAGCCGTAGTCATAAGCGAGACCACGCTTCGATACCAGTTCGCGGGCGACCCCCTCAGCTTCTTTGAACCGGTGGAGATTGTGCAAAACGTGGCCTCGCAGGAGCATCGCCACTGCGCTTTGGGGCTGTTGCGCTTCGATGCAGGCAGCACACTGTTCGGCGATTTTGTAATAGCCTGGATCATAACTAAGCCTTGCTTTCTCAACGAATTTCCAGCCAAGCTGTTCGATGTGTGGTTTGGGATCGCTGGCTTTCCGCACGGCTTGTTGCAAACGGGTTATCTCTCGGTCAATAAGCCCGGTCTCTAATCGGTCATCCGATTTTTGCGGTGAAAGTGCGATGGCACAGGGAGCCAGGGAGATCAGCTCAGCTGCCTTGCCGGAACTATCTTTTCGACAGCCGTGGAGCGGAATCAGCACGAGAAAAAACAAAAATATCAATAGACGAGATCCGGGCATACCTCACCTTCCAGAACGCAGAAATGGACGACGGATTAGATCAGGAGCTAATGTCGCTCTCTCTTGATCACGTTTCCTTTGGCATTACGTGACGAGCGAAGAGGTTGGATTTATATAAGTTGAGTTCATTGTGAAAATTAGTTAGAGCAGGCGGATTGAAGAGAGAAAACGGGTCAACAAGATAGGGAGGAAATAATCTTAGTGGGTGCGTTTCATTCATGTGCCGCTTTGATAAAGTCCAAGAGAGAATGCGAAACATGCGAAAATAGACGAAACAAGCGAAAGAGGCCCAATTTCGCTTGTTACGACTATTTTCGCATGTTTCGCATTCTCTCTTGGACTTTATCAAAGCGGCAATCAGACAGGCAGAGAGGCGCCGTGGATTGCGCGTGCGCCTTCGGAAGCCAGGAACAGGATGACATCGGCCAGAGCCGCGGGTTTAACCCATTTGCTCTGATCCGCATCGGGCACGGCGGCACGGTTTTGCGGTGTGTCGATGATGCTGGGCATCAGACAGTTGACGTTGATCCCCTTGTCTTTCAATTCGGTAGACATACTCTCGGTCATTCGCACGACGGCAGCTTTGGAAACGCTGTAGGCCGCGTGGTAAGCATCGCCGGCGAGCGCTGCCCGAGAAGCGATATTGATGATCTTACCGTTACCTTGCCGCAGCATATGTGGAATGACAGCCTGACAGGTGATGAAGACCGAGCGGGCATTAAGATTGAACATAAAATCCAGGTCGCTGAGAGGGGTTTCGTGCAATGCTGTTCCGGCGCGATAACCTCCAGCGGAATTGACCAGGACATCGATTCTCTCGAAATGGCGCCGGGTTTCCGCGACCATCACGCCAACTGAATTCGGATCGGTAATGTCGGTGGGCGGCGTGAAAAAATAATTATGTGAATTGGCCAGCTCCGGAAAGATTTGTGGTAGACGATCGGGAGAATGATCGACCAGAGCGAGTTTCGCTCCCTCAGCCTGGAATGCGCGCGCCACGGCAGTCCCCAAAATGCCTGCTGCGCCGGTGATAACAACAACGCGATTTGAAAAATCGTATTTCATAGTCCTCCTCTGCAACTACTGAGGGCGCTTGCGCTCCCAGGGCGCTCCAAATGTTTTCATTGTTTAAGGGCGTCGTCCGCAACGACATGAACGACTCCTCAGAAAAACAGTTTTCAGTGGTAATTCGCCCCAGCTGAAAACTGAAAACTGTTCCAGCCAGTGGAATTGGCGCTTGGCGCTTCGTTCGATTCTGTTATAAGATCATACTTCTTTGATAAGATCACAGGGCCTTCAGCGGATACTACCGTATCGGCCTGCGCCCCAAGATCACAAGACGCAATCAGCTTATAATACTCGAAGGCCAGAGCAAGTAACCTATCTTACAGGGAGAAGTTGGTGCAATTCGCGACGGACACAGCTGATGCTCGCGCGCGCGACCAGGAATGGATTGACCTTATTCGGCGAATGTCAGAAGGAGATCAGGCCGCGCTCGCGACACTCTACGATACAACAAACCGGCTCGTTTATGGATTGATCCTGCGTGTCTTGGGCGATACGAGCATAGCTGAAGAAGTTTTACTGGATGTCTACACGCAAGCCTGGCGGCAGGCCGAGAGTTACGACACGCAACGTGGCACGCCCTTAGCCTGGCTGACGACGATCGCACGAAGCCGCGCGATCGATCGTTTGCGCTCAGGATGGCAGGATCAGCAACGCAAGGAGTCTCTTGACTCTCTGGGTGACGCCCCGACCAACGCAGCTACTCCGGAAGAGGAGACAGTAGCTTCAGAGCGCCAACGCTTCGTCCGTGCTGCGCTCGAAGCGCTATCTCCTGAACAGCGCGAGGTAATTGAGCTGGCTTACTACTCGGGTCTCAGCCATAGCGAGATCGCAGCAAAATTGAAACAGCCTCTTGGAACAGTCAAGACCCGCATGAGGCTGGGGATGATCAAGCTGCGCGAGGCTCTCTCTCCGATTTTGGGAAGCTCAAAATGAGACAAACCATGCCCCGGAAGAAACTGATAAGTGAGCAGGCTGCGCTCTATGCGTTGGACCTACTCGCCACGGACGAAGCCCGAGCTTTTGAACAGCTCGTCACCGAATGCTTCGATGATGGCGCCAGAGTATTGAAAGAATTTGAATTAGTTGTAGGATGCATAGGGTTTACTGCGCCCGAACAAACACCCCCTGCTGCTATCCGCGAAAAGTTGTTGGCGCGAATCGATCTGGAAATGGAAAAGAGGAGAATACGAAACAAACGAAAATAACGAAACAAACGAAAAACAGTTTTCAGTTTTCAGTTTTCAGTGAAATCTCGCCATAGCTGAAAACTGAAAACTGAAAACTGAAAACTGTTTTTCGTTTGTTTCGTATTTTCTCCGTTTTACTTACTGGCAGTCACCGTCTTCGTTCGTTTGATCTGCATTTCGTTAAAGAGATAACTCGCACCGGCGAACTTTTCCATCAAGAAGAGCACGTATCGAATATCCACCGAGAGAGTGCGGTTCGTGTTCAGATCATATGCGTAATCGCCACCCAGTCCTTCATAGTTACCGTCGAATGCGATACCGATAATATCTCCTCTCCCGTTCATCACCGGGCTGCCCGAGCTGCCTCCTGTGATATCTGTCGTCGCGAGGAATGCGACCGGTACATCGTTCAGGCGTGGGTCGACATAGCTGCCGAAATCTTTCTTCTTAGACAACTCTTTCAGCCTTGTCGGAACATCGAAAGGCTCTTCGCCCGCATCCTTCTCGATCACACCAGCTAACGATGTTTGGTAATCATAGATGACGGCATCACGAGGCTTGTAGCCTTTGATTTCGCCATAGGTGAATCGCAGCGTGAGGTTGGCATCAGGGTAATAAAGCCCTTTCTTCTGCTCCTGCTTCATTTCCAATAATCCGCGAACGTACTCAGGACGCAGCCTTGTGATCGCATTGGTGAATTGACTCGCTCGCTTGACGAGCGGCATCGCTTCGTCGTGAGACTGCACGACGAGCTTCATCGCGGGATCATCAATCGCGCGAATATCCGCGACCGAAGCGTTAAAGAGCTTGGCAACATCGTCGAAAGATTTAAATTGTGTGTTTTCGATCGCGCGTTTCGCAAACTCTTCTTCCGCTTTGCCTCGCTCTTCGCCGGTCTTGCCATCAAAGAGCTTTTCTATGTAGAGCACCTTTTGATCGGCAGGCAATTTGGAAGCATTCATAAGCGCCGCGGCGAGCTGATTCACCTCCTCTTCTGTCTCACGTTCTTTCCATGATTGCCCGAGCTGACCACTCAGGCGCTGGACTGCCGCATCGTTGAACTGCGGCGCGCGTTCATTTTGCGGTTTCTCGCGATCGAGCGCGCGGGCGTAGGCATAATCGAGCACACCGATAAGATCGCCGGAATTGAGGAGATTGTTCAGGGCGGTCTGCTTCCGGCTGAACGAGTTGTAATCGCGATATGTTTCGGCGATCTTCGGGAGCACATCGCCATATTTAGCTTTCATTGCCGGATTCGCGTCCAGCCATTTGGTAAACGCGGCTTCCTCGGCGCGTTTGCGCTCGACCAGATTCATCCGCTTCAAACCTGCGACTGTGCCTTCATATGATTTGAGCGAGTTGCTGAGATTGAAGATTTGATCGGCGAGCCTGATCTTGAGCGCGGGGTTTTTCTCACCGATCTCGGTCAGCACTTCGATCTGCTGGCGCAGTGTCGTGATCGTCTCGGGCAACTGTACATTCTGACGATATTCAACCGAATAAGACTCACGATAACGGAAGGTCGAGCCAGGGTAGCCCATGCTCATTGCGAATTCGCCCTCTTTGATTCCAGTGGCATTGATCGTTAAAACCTTCTTGGGCTTAAAAGGGATATTATTTTTATCATGGGTTGCGGACTTTCCATCCGGCGCGACGTAAGCGCGCATGAAAGCAAAATCGCCGCAATGGCGGGGCCATTCAAAGTTGTCAGGATCGCCCCCGAAATAACCGATTGATTTAGGCGGGGCGTAGACCAGACGAACGTCGCGCAGCGTCAGGTAGGTATAGAGAAAATACTGGTATCCGCCAGTCGCTTCGACCACCTGAGCTCGAATACCTTCCTTCTCGCGTCCATTCGCGGCAGCTCTCTGGAGTTCCTGTTGCTTTGAGGCAATCGCGCGGGTCCGATCTTCAGGAGACATCTCAGGCTTGACGGCTGAGAGGACCTCCGCAGTGATATCTTTGTATTCCTGTGTGATTGAAATTGTGTAGCCCTGAGCGGGGATCTCTTCGGCGCGCGATTTGGCCAAAAAACCCTTGTTGATGTAATCGTTCTCCGTAGTGCTCGCTCTGGTGACCGCAGCAAAAGCCACGTGATGATTGGTCAAAATCAAACCGTCAGGCGAAACGAAAGAGCCTGAAGCGCCGATGCTGAACTGGACGATGGCATCTTTCAGGCTGGGTTTGGTTGTGCTGTAGACATCTTCGGGTTTGAGTTCAAACCCGCGCTTTTTGAGCTGCGCCAGCGGAAGTTTGTCAATCGTATCGGGCAGCCACATCCCTTCATCGGCTAATGAAGCGAAGGGGGCGAGCGCCAGTGAGAAGATAAGAATTGTCAGCGTGAATGATCTACGAAACATTTAGTGGCTCCTCTGTGACTGCCGGGAGCGCAAGCGCTCCCGGTAGTTGCAATCGTTTCAGGGCGTCGCTCGCGAAATGAACGACACCTGATGTAAAACCTCTCTCGATAACAGGTGCAAATATCCTGAGATAAGAATTCCCAGCTTACCTCGAGCGCAGGACCTCTGCGCGATTCATTTTTAACAAGCGACAAGCCGCATCGTAAACCGCCTCTTCAGAAATTAACTCGACATGTGATCCGCGAATATGTTCGTGATAAAGACCGAGCAGATCATCTGGCGAAGGCCCCGATGTGCCGGAGATAGTTGATGCGACGACGACCGGAGTCCCAGTTGCCGCTGCGATGTGCGCAGGGCCGCTGTGATTTGCTACCAGCAGACTGAGGCGAGCGACTGCTGAAGCGAGATCTGTGAGCCTGGGTGTTTCCATGGCGATGGCGCGTTTAGGAGGAAGCAGCGCGGCCAATTTTTTGGCTATCCCACGTTCGGCCGGCCCGGCAAAGACGAGCACACGAGCATTGAAGTTATGAATCATTCGTGATGCTATCGAGGTGAATCTTTCAAGCGGCCAGCGTTGCTTTCCCATCCCGGCGCCGGGGTGAATGCCAATGAGCAACTCACCGGAGCCTACATCGTGTTTGCGTAATAACTTATCTATCAATTCATCTGCTGCGCGATCTGTTCTCAGTCGCGGTTCGGACTCAATCGGACGAACGGCAAGCGGTTCTAGCATTTTCAAATACTCGTGGGCTGAGTGCGTGAGCTTCGGAGGCTGCCTGAGTAGAGCTTGGGTGACTCGCTCGAGAACGACTGTTATTCCTTTGTTCAAAGTGCCCGGTTTGTTCAAACGGGCACGAGGATTGGCGAGTTGCAGAATGATTCCGGATTCCGTGTTGGCCTTGAATTCGATGGCGAGATCGTAATTGTTCTTCCGCAACTCGCTCAAGACCTTTGCACTGCGGTAGAGAGTGCCTGGTCTGAGAAACTCCGCGCGTTTGAGCCTTACCACCGGCAAAATCTCATCAGCGCACCCTGCCAGTCTCAACAGATCTGCCGCGCCTGCGCTTGAAACAACAGTAATTCTTGATTGGTGGAGCTGTTCGCGCAGAGAGCGGAGTGCGGGAAGGGCCAGGATGGTTTGCGCCAACCCCGCGATGTGTATGACCAGGATGTTTTGTGGCTCGGGAATCATTCAGCAAATACAATTAAGCTTCGGCCCGTCATCTCCCCGGGTTTCTCAAGACCCAGAAGATCAAGGATTGTCGGTGCAATGTCTTCGAGAGCTCCTTTCTCACGGAGCTTCAATGCGCTGTCACCATTGAGATCAGGATCACAGAGGACGAAGGGGACCGGATTGCTGGTATGTGCTGTGTGAGGTGTGCCGGTCTCGGGATCGATCATCTGCTCACAATTGCCGTGGTCAGCGGTAATGATCGCCGTCCCTCTGACACGCTCGATTGAGCCGACGACCCAGCCGAGACAGGTGTCCAGCGCCTCAACTGCCTTAATCGCCGCTTCGAGATTTCCGGTATGGCCGACCATATCCGCATTGGCAAAGTTGATGATGTAGACGTCGGTTTCCCCCTCGTCAATTGCGCGGCATACTATGTCTGTCACTTTGAATGCGCTCATTTCAGGTTGTAAATCATAAGTCGTGACTTTCGGCGACTGTATGAGGATTCGGCTCTCATGCGGAAATTCCTTCTCGATGCCGCCGTTGAAGAAATATGTTATGTGCGCATATTTCTCGGTTTCCGCAATGCGCAGGTTGTTAACTCCGTCTCTGGCGAAAATGTCGCCCAGGATGTTCGTCAGCGAAATTGGAGGAAAAACAATTGGGGTAGTGAACGAACGGTCGTATTGCGTGAATGTCGCGAAGTGTAAATCTTTGATCAACTCGCGCTCAAAACCATCGAAGTTGAGCCCTGTGAATGCGCGCGTTATCTGTCTTGCGCGATCGGCGCGGAAATTAAAGAAGATCACCGAATGACCATCTTGCACGGTCGCGACGGGTCTCCCATCTTCGAGCGTGACAACAATCGGATCGATGAATTCATCGGTCACGCCGTTTTCATAAGACTCTTCAATGCCCGCGATCGGATCTGTCACGATCTTGCCTTCACCTGCGGTCAGCGCGTCATAGGCGCGTTTGATCCGCTCCCATCGATTATCGCGATCCATCGAGTAATAACGCCCGCACACTGTTGCGATACGACCCACGCCGATCTCGCGCATCTTGTTTATCACCTCAGCGAGATAACCTCTCCCCGAATTTGGCGGAGTGTCGCGACCATCAGTAAAGCAATGGATGAAGACACGCTCGACACCGCGCCTCGCCGCTAATTGCAGGAGCGCGTAAAGATGAGTGTTCATCGAATGCACGCCGCCGTCAGAGATCAGGCCGATTAGATGGAGCGCGGTATCTTTACCAGCATCGACTGCGGCAGCCAGCGTCGGGTTTTCAAGAAATTTTCCGGTGTTGAGGGCCTCGTCAATACGCGTGATATCCATTTGCACTTTGCGTCCGGCACCCATATTCAAATGGCCGACCTCTGAATTGCCGAATTGCCCACGAGGGAGTCCGACTCGCTGGCCGGAGCCTTCAAGCAGCGTGTGTTTGTATCTCTGGAAGTACCGATCGAGAAAAGGTGTTTTAGCTAATGCGATGGCGTTGCCCTCGGTTCTATCTGAATGTCCAAAACCGTCTAGAATGATCAATGCAAGTGGCCTTCTATTCAGTTTAATATTTGCCATAACTTCATCATAACGAAAAGGAAGGAGGACGGCAAAAGGTGACTGATTGCGGATTGCGGATTGCGGATTGCGGATTGGAAAATGAATCTTTCGAATACAACTATTTTTAATCCGCAATCCGCAATCCGCAATCCGCAATCAGTACTCCGCAATCCGCAAATCTCTGTTTGCTTCTGGCCTTTTTTGATTTAGACTAGCCAACTATTTAAACCAACCTACCGACCGGGGCGAATGAATGGATTAGATTCTGCACAAAATTGAAGGGTCAAAAGAATATCCATGGCGTTTTGTATAAACTGTGGCAAAAGATTAGACGTCGGCACGACGAAATGCGAAGCCTGTGGAGCAGTAGTTGCAGTTGCTGAAACGACAACACCGGAAGCCCCGAAATCCGGTATCAGCTCTAACCCGGACGATCTCAAGACTCAAGGCGGTAACCCGTCTGCGAGCCAGGAGCAGGAAGAAGTAAGTGGCGCTGTCGCTTCAGCCGTATCAGCAGGTGTGCAAATTGGCCGTGTGCTAGGCGGTCGTTATCAACTCGATCAGTGCATTGGCGCTGGTGGAATGGGTGAAATCTATCGCGCGAGGCGGTTGCATATCGGTGATACGGTTGCCGTTAAAGTGCTGCGTCCCGATGTCGTCGAAAACGAAAAGTCTCGCCAACGCTTTTACCGCGAGGCCCGCGCGGCCGCTCTGCTTCATCACCCTAATGCCGTCGTCATTCACGACTTTGGCGAAGATAACGACGGAACTACCTATATCGTCATGGAGTTGCTGCTCGGTCGCAGCCTTCGCCAGTTGCTGATTGATGAAGGATCTATCAGCGCCGCGCGCGCTTATGGTATTCTCCGTCAAGCCTCTGCCGCACTTGACGCCGGACATCGCAATGGCATAGTCCATCGCGATATCAAACCCGACAATATAATTCTTCTGGATTCGCACGACGGCGCGGATCACATCAAGATCCTGGACTTCGGTATTGCCAAGCTGCGTGACAAAGCCCTCGACACAACGAGCCTTGAACAGCGATTGACCAACATCGGAACGATCATCGGCACACCGCATTACATGTCGCCGGAACAATGTCAGGGAGAAGATGCCGATGCGCGTTCGGACATCTACAGTCTCGGGGTCGTGCTTTATGAGTTGTTAACCGGTGTTGCGCCCTTCATCGCGAGGACGCCGACTGGAATAGCGATTAAACACGTGACAGAGCAGCCAAAGCCGCCCGGGGAGCACAATCCGAATATCTTACCTTCAGTCGAGAGAGTCGTCTTGCACGCGCTCGAGAAAGATCCTAACGCGCGCCCGCAAACAGCACTGGAACTGGCTCGCGAATTCGAGGCGGCGCTCAGTGATGAACCTACGACCGTCCGACTCCATAGGACCGGTGACCCTCGGGAGGTGGACAAAACGCGGTTTGGGGATTCGCGCGACACTGAGTTCCTGCCAAAATCTTCAGTGACGGACAGCTTGCGCCAGACGGATGTTCAGCCGCAAAGCTATGAGACAGCCGTGACCCCTACTTCGGGGACTGATCAACTCGGGCCATCGATGACAGAACAGTTTTCGCCTTCTGCAACGGCAGAGCATCCCGAGCCATCGATGACAGAGCAATTTTCGCCTTTTACCACGGCAGAGCAAAGAAGTGCGACCGCCGATATTAAGGCACAGTTGCCGGGTCAAACCGAGGTTCTTCCGAAGCAGAGTGCTACCGACAAAATACAGGTACCGGTTGAGGCGACAACAGACATCCCGAGAGAAACTGACCCCTCGCGAACGAATTTGACGCCGCTTACCTCGGATCTTGATAGCCCGAAGGCCGGCGCAAATTTGAAATCGAAGAAGACTGCCTCCGCACCGCCGCTTTCGCCCCCGCCGCCGTCTAAGCCTGTTAAGTTGACTCAGACAAAATCACGTCTGCCGTTGTTCGGCGGCATCGCCGCAGTATTCACAGTGATTGCAGGATTGGGACTTTGGTGGATGAACTCAGACAGAAC
>JAKEHZ010000081.1 GCA_022614735.1 Acidobacteriota bacterium
CCTTTGACCCTTTGTGTTGAAACTTTTAGCTGGATGATGAAACTTGCCAAAAATCCTAGAGAATTTCCGTTTGTTCCGTTATTTCCGTTTGTTCCGTTTTCTCTCTACCTCTCCATAACAACAAAATCCCTTGTCTCCTGAGCTTATTATCCTCCGCTATCAACTGAGGCGCGAGCGCTTCGGCGACACGCGCGGAGATAGCGTCCTCTGCGGCGAAGGTATCTATAAACTGTTCGTCAAATTTCTCGGCCCACAACTGCATGCCGTTGGCAACACTCACCAGTTGCACTGTCACCCGGATGCGCTCGCCCGAGCATTGAATGGTCCCTTCCAATATCAGCTCAACGCCCATCTCACGCCCCGCAAGCGTCGGGTCCTGGTCCGTCCCACGATATTTCGCCACGGCGCTGGTCGGACGCACCATGACACGGCGCAAGTTACTGAGCCGTGTAATCAAGGCATCTGCCAGCCCCAGGCCCAGGTGATTGTGACAATCTTCGACTAAAAGAGTTTTGAATGGCAGGACGGCCAGGGACTTGATTGCGGATTGCGGATTGCGGATTGCGGATTGGAAATCTCCATTATTACCTTCCAGATCGACCACAACCTCACGCACGCTCGCCACAAAGCGATAGCCACGTCGTGGCACGGTGGCGATGTATTTATGTTCATGGTCGTCTTCTCCGAGAGTTCTTCGCAGCAGAAATATGTTCGAGTTGAGATTGTTCTCCTCGACACAAACATCGGGCCAGACGGCTTTGAGCAGTTCCTTGCGCCCAACCAGTTCTCCGCGTCTTTCGACGAGCACCAGCAATGTGTCCAAAGCTTTCGGCGTCAGCGGGACTATCTCAGAATCGCGCATCAATACACGCGCATTAATATCAAGACGGAACGAGCCGAATTCGTAGAAGCGTTTTTCTAGTCGGGGCATTGCTTCCTCCAATAACTCGCCAATAAGTTTTCAATAACTGGCCTACAAATCTTTGAGCAATCTTCAACCGCCTGAGCCAATCTCCCGCGCCTCCCTCTCCGTAATGGTGGCTGACAGTTCAATGATCCGTAAGGTAGCGTTTCCATCAATTTCCTGGATGACCCGGCATCGAGGCTTCGGTCGCCCAGCCAACCTGAAATATCCAGGAATTGAGAATACGTACTTTAAGGGACATTGGATTCAGGCGGACGAAGTGTGTCCGCAAAAATCAGTTTTCAGTTTTCAGTTTTCAGTTTTCAGCGATATCTCGCCCCGGCTGAAAACTGAAAACTGAAAACTGAAAACTGTTTTCTAAGGAGAATAAATATGGTTACAGGTAGCCCGAAAAAAATAGCCCAAAAAAGGCTCTCAATAGTATTCCTTGCATTGGGTTGGTTAAACCTCACATTTCTGCCCCTGCTGAGTCTGCCAGGAGCCAGCGGGAGTTCACTGCAGGGATTCAGGTCTTGCTCTTCAAATCAGTCCTTCGATGGGACGATATTCGCCGTCACGACCGGCAATACACTCTTGAACTTCAATCCCGGCACTCCAGGTATCATCAATAGCGCGCGTCTCATCACGGGCCTGTCATCCGGCGAAAACGTTGTCGGTATTGATTTCCGGCCGGCCACCGGGCAGCTGTACGCCCTCACCAATGCCAGCCGTATTTACACCGTCAACCTTACCAGTGGAAATGCCACCCCGGTAGGCACCACGTCTTTCAATCCAGCACTCAACGGCGCAGCATTCGGCGTTGATTTCAATCCGGTGCCGGATCGAATTCGAGTAGTCAGCGATGCCGATCAAAACCTGCGGCTCAATCCGAACAACGGCGCGGTCGCGGGCGTCGACGGCACGCTGGCTTATGCAGCGGGCGATGCGAACGCCGGTATGAATCCAAACGTAGTCGCGTCGGCCTACACGAACAACTTCGCCGGGGCAGCTTCGACGACACTTTACGGAATAGACTCGGATCGCGATGCGCTTATTTCACAGGGATCGCTCGGAGGCGCGCCGGTATCTCCAAATACCGGTCAGCTTTTCACCATCGGCTCGCTCGGTGTAGCTACGACTGACCTGGCCGGCTTTGACATTGCGCCTGTGAGCAATGCGGCTTTCGCTTCGCTGACGCCACAGGGCGGAGCAGCCTCACAGCTCTATACGATCAATCTGGCGACTGGCGCAGCCACAATGATTGGAACAATCGGCGGAGGTCAGCTGATCCGAGACATCGCTTTTGCGGTGCGAGCGGAAAACATTTTCGCTATCACCGAAAATAATGTCCTGTTGAGCTTCAACCCGGGTACCCCTGGCGTGATCAACAGCTCGCGCGGCGTTTCCGGGCTGGCATCCGGCGAAAACATCGTCGGCATCGACTTCCGGCCGGCCACGGGGCAGCTTTACGCTGTCACCAATGCCAACCGCGTTTTCACTATCAACACCACAAATGGCATTGCCACGCCGGCTGGCGCGTCTTTCACTCCGCCATTGAATGGCCTGTCGTTCGGCGTTGATTTCAACCCGGTGCCGGACCGTATTCGCGTGGTCAGCGATGGCGAGCAAAACCTGCGGCTCAATCCGAACAACGGCGCGGTCGCGGGCGTCGACGGCGCTTTGGCTTATGCAGCAGGCGATGCGAATGCCGGTATGGATCCAAACGTAGTCGCGGCGGCCTACACCAACAATTTCGCCGGCGCGACATCGACAACGCTTTACGTAATCGATTCCGCGCGCAATACGCTTGCGATACAGGGATCGGCCGGTGGAGCGCCGGTCTCCCCAAATACGGGTCAGCTTTTCACCATGGGCTCGCTCGGCGTTGATCCAAATAACATCGCAGGTTTTGATATCTCCTCGGCAAGCGGCGCGGCTGTTGCCTCCTTCAACATCGGCGGCACTATCGGCACGCAACTCTATGCGATCAATCTGACGTCCGGATCGGCGACTCTGATCGGCGCGATCGGCGGCAGTGACATGATCCGCGACATCGCCTTTGAAATCCGTGTGCCGACTGTCTTCGCAGTCACAACAGGCAATGTGCTCGTCAGTTTCAGCGCAGGCGCTCCGGGCACGATCAACACCGCCCGCGCGATCACCGGCCTGTCCGGCGGAGAAACGGTCCTCGGTCTGGACCTCCGCCCTGCGACTGGTCAGCTCTACGCGATTACAAATACCAGCCGCGTTTATATCATCAACCCAACAACTGCGGCTGCAATGCCTGTGAACCTCTCTCCTTTAACTCCTCCTGTCACAGGCATTGATTTCGGTCTTGATTTCAACCCGGTGCCGGACCGAATTCGGTTTGTGAGCGACGCCAATCAGAACCTCCGTCTCAATCCCAACAACGGTGCTGTCGCAGGTATAGATGGCATGCTGACCTATGCAACAACCGATGCCAACGCGGGCGCAAATCCGAACGTCGTCGGTGCGGCATACACCAACAGTTTCGCCGGTGCAACTTCGACAACTCTCTACGGCATCGACTCGAACCTGGGCACGCTCGTCACACAGGGTTCCATCAATGGCGCTCCTGTTTCGCCGAACACCGGACAGCTATTCACCATTGGCTCGCTTGGTGTGACGACGACCGGGCTGGTCGGTTTCGACATTGCACCGTTGACCAACGCAGCGTTCGCTTCATTGACCACGCAGGGAGGGGCGAACTCTCAGTTCTACTCTCTCAACCTGACGACTGGAACAGTAACCCTCATCGGCACAATTGGCGCGAACGCGCCGATTCGCGCACTCGCAGTTGGCAGTGGTGTTCGCGCAAATAGTTTCGACGTCTGTCTGCAAGATGACCGCAGCGGCGACATACTGCAATTCAACTCCTGCACTGGTGATTTCCAGTTCACCAGATGCGGAACTGATGGTTTCACCCTGATCGGCAGAGGCGGGATATTCCGGGTGGGGAATGTCTTGAGTCTGATCGACTCGAGAGTCGTTGCCAGTGTGCAATTACGGCCGAACGGCCAGCTCTTTTCGGGGAACGCGCTCATCAGACCTCCCGATTCCGTCAAATTCATAACGATTAATGACAGCGGCACAGCCAACAACACTTGTAGCTGTCGCTGAGGGGTTGGGTGATTGGCGGGAAGGTCTGGTCAATGTGGGGTAACTTCCCGCCGTCACCCGGCGACGGACATTCGGTAGATCACTGACAGGGGCAGTCTCACAACTTCGGCTGCTCCCTGGGAAGGGCGTGAAGGGACGGTTGAAGTTGTGATTAGAGGGTCGTGGTCTACTGATTGTCCGGTTTCGGCTGTCCAAGAGAGAACGCGAGACACGCGAAATAAGCGAAACACGCGAAAAAGCCCAAAATTTCGCGTGTTTCGCCTGATGTCGGGACACTTTTACAAAATCAGACTCTTTTACGGGAATGAAATTGGAACACAAAAAAGGCAAAAAGAGCAAAAAAGGCAAAAGAGCCAAGAATTTTTGCCTTTTTTGCTCATTTTGCCTTTTTTGTGTTCCATCTTACCTTACGATCTGAAATCTAGCTTCGAAAATGTGTCCCGACATTAGGTGTTTCGCTTATTTCGCGTGTTTCGCGTTCTCTCTTGTACTTTATTCATTACGGCGCATGAATGAAACTGACCCACTGAGGTTATTTCCGTTGTTTCGTTTTCTCTCTTCCTCACCACAGCCACAATCTCCGTTTGAAATCTTGCAAGTTGACTGGAGAAGCGAATAATCCCTAAGATAGAGATAGAAAGGAAGGAGGTTAACCTATGATTGCCCCGGTTGAAGAGATCGTTTCGCGCATTGATCAGCTCACGAAAGAAGAGCTTAATGAGTTGGAAAAGACGCTGGCGAATCGCGAAAAGCCTGGCGAAGAACATCAGCGTCTTGTTAACGCTATTGAAAAGACATCGAAAGAGAGGTTTGGCGACTGGTGGCGAAAAGCATTGAAAATTGGGATTGTGCTCGGGCTTCTCGCCCTCGGTTTCATCATCATCACCTACTTCACACGCAGAGAGGCGCTTGCAGAAAGCACTCGCAAGGATGAATTCGGAGCGGACGTCGGCTACAAAGTCGAGCAGTATCGTTATCGTGACCGGGTACTCTTAAGCTTCAATTCAGGCTCCGCTTCATCACTGGTCTATGACCTGTCACCGTTATCGATTGACAAGATGGTGCAACAATCCTGGCTCTCAAACGGCCGCGCGATCTACCTCAATCTATCGGTTAAACCCGATTCCAAAACTGCTGCGTTGCCGGCGCGAATAATCCACGATTTCCAGCGAGGCGAGATCTACGTCTATTCGCCACTGAGTCTGTGGCGCCCAAATTCGAGCACCAATCGCTGGATGAGTGAAGCTGAGTTTGACGGTGTGCTCGCGCGCTTTGGTCAGTAACAGTGAAACAGATAGGCATTCTTATCTCCGGTCGTGGTTCGAACATGGTTGCGCTCGCCGATGCGGCGCGTGATGGCCGCATCCCCAATGCGCAAATCTCGCTGGTCATCAGTAATATCGAGACAGCGGCCGGTCTGAACCGCGCGTGTGAGCGCGGTATCGAAACAATTTTCCTCAGTCACAAAGGCAAAACGCGTGAAGAGCACGACCGGACGATGGCCGCAGAGCTTCACCGCTGCAAAGTCGATCTGATCTGCCTGGCGGGCTACATGCGCCTGCTCTCTCACTGGTTCCTCCGCGAATTCGAAAACAGAATTCTGAACATCCACCCATCATTGTTGCCCGCCTTCCCCGGACTAGACGCGCAGGCACAGGCGCTTGATTACGGCGTCAAGATCACAGGCTGCACTGTGCACCTGGTTGACGAAGAATTGGATCATGGACCGATAGTCAAACAAGCAGTCGTGCAAGTGATGCCCAATGACACCGTTGAAACTCTCTCAGAACGCATCCTCGCTGAAGAGCACAAAATTTATCCTGAGGCCGCGGCTTTGATACTGAGCGGAAAGTACAGGATCGAAGGGCGACGCATAATTGAGTGCTAAACTCCCGCCGATGTGGGAACAATTCATCGCATGGTTATGGCGGCGCGCTCCGAAGTGGGTGAGACGCTGGGGTATGCTGATCACCGAATCGCGCTTCACGGTGACTACTGCCGCAGTAATTATCGATCGGCGCGGTCGTGTGTTGTTGCTCGAGCATCGCTTTCGCCCGGGTAGCGGTTGGGGCATCCCCGGCGGATTCATTCGTCAACAGGAGCAACCTGAAGAGGCAATACGGCGAGAGTTGCGTGAAGAGATCGGACTGGAGATCGAGTGCGCGGAGATAGCCTTTGTTCGCACGCTTAAATATTATCAACAAGTCGAGATCATCTACCGCTGCCGTCCTTGTGGCGAGCCACAACCGAGAGGTTTTGAAGTCAATCGCGCTGAGTGGTTTGAGTTGAGCGCGCTGCCTGACGGGATAAGCAGCGACCAACGCAAATTGATTGAACGCGCGGTATTTTGATTGCGGATTGCGGATTGCGGATTGCGGATTTGCGATTGTACAAGGCGC
>JAKEHZ010000082.1 GCA_022614735.1 Acidobacteriota bacterium
ACATTTAACCCTGGAGAGCGATTAATGAAGTGAAGAAGGGAAAACGGAACAACCGGAAATAACGGAACAACCGGAAATTTTCTAGGATTTTTCCGTTTGTTCCGTTATTTCCGTTTGTTCCGTTTTCCCTTCTTCACTTCATTAATCGCTCTCCAGGGTTAAATGTCTATACCAGTTTATTGTCCTGCACCCACTTCCTGAATTCGCGCTTCACTTCGTTGAAGTCCCGGATGTAATCCTGATCCAAAAAACCGGCCAGCGCCTGCGGCGTCAGAAACGAAAAGAGATCACTTGCCTGTATCTCCAAATAGTTTTGGCCTGAAAGACGGTAGAAATACATTTGTCCTTTTCGGTAACGCCAGATCTCCGGCACTCCAAGAGCTGCATAGATTGGGAATTTACTTTGCGATTGATGTGAGATGTCTACTTCGATCGCCAGATCGGGAGGTGGGTCACGGTCGAGGTCAAGACCGGGGTTTCCGATTACAGATTTGACATTAGTGATGTAGAAGCAGTCGTCAGGCTCTGTCCCTTTGGCCTTCCCCTCTTTTCTGAACGTGGTCGAACCGAAGGAAACGCATCCAAGGTTCAGCTCCTCAGTGAGCACACCGACCAGATGCCCAAGCAGAGATTTGTAATAATCGTGCCAATCCGTTGGTGACATAATCTCCAGCCTTCCGCTGTCATAGCTGATCCTGACGTGGTAGCCATCGCCAAGAGCCTCCAACAGCTTTTCATACTCGCGCCATGTCACATCTTCAAAGCTCAATACACCGCCTGATGGAAGGTGTTCGATGGCGTCAAGCAGGTTTATAAGGCTAGGAGTGGTAGCGATCATTATTCTTATCTCGCTTTCCTAGTAAGTATCGCTGAAAACAAGCATAGACGGCAAACCGCTATTGTTTTTTCGGCGCTGCCATTTCTTTGATTGTCTTCTTCCATTCCGTTGCAGTCATGGATTTGCGCTTCTCTTGTTCGGCTGCAGCGATAACCAACTCTCTGATGGGTTGAATCACGACTAATTCAACCGCCGCCTTTGGCTGAGCGGCCTTTTCAAGCAACGCGAGATTGGTCCTTTTCCATTCATCCGTTGCAACTACTCCCGAGGAAAGATACTCGACTGCATCACGGCCAATGTCACTGATCTCGTACAAATCTCTGGCGAGCGGCAGCGCTTCAGTGAGTAATGGCGAGGATTTGATAATTTCGCCTTCGATTAAGCCTCCCGTTCGTTGCCAGTCGGTGAAGTGATTTTTGAGATCGACCGCGCGAGATTTGTTGAACGCATCCTGACTGTAGAGCCAGGCGTCGATGGTTTTAGCGAAATCGCGCGCTCTCGCACTATCCGGTCGTGCCGCGTCAGCCAGGCGAGTCAGGGGCGTGAACTGTGTTGCGTTCTGCATTGTCCCGCGCTTATATCCTTTCACCGGCTCGATGATGTCAACGAATTTCTTAATGGTGCCGACTGTGTTTTCATCCGATACCAACGGCCCTGCCAATCGACGCAACATCGCGCCATAAGTCTTCTCGTGCAGCATGCCATACCCATCGAGCTGTACACTGATGGCTGCGAGCCGCCGATACATATCATCGACATCTTTCACATCTCGCGGTGACCAGAAGCGTTCGGCAATCGCTGCCGTGCGCGGCCAAATTCTGGAATCGATGGTATCGGGACTTACCCACTCCGACCACATCGTCGCCTCGCCACCCAGGATTAATTTCTGTTCTTCAGCAGTCAAAGTCGTGTTCTCGGGAATCGGATCGTTCAGGTAATGCTGCCAGCCCGGTTGAATGAGGTCGATGTAGTAGCCGTTCGACAGAATGCCCGCGTAGCCTTTTTTAGCGCCTTCGGCCAATGATTGCTGTCCGCGCCAGGATTGGACTACGATGTCTTTAGGTAAATCCGGATGCAGGATCTCATCCCACCCGATCATCTTCTTGCCGTTCTTTTTCAAGATCTCGAGGACACGGCGATTGAAATAGGCTTGCAATCCGTGATTGTCTTTCAAGCCTTTCGCCTGGATAAAAGCCTGTATCTTCGGATTCGCATTCCAGTGCTTGCCTTCATTTTCGTCCCCGCCGATGTGAATGTAGGCATCGGGGAAGAGTGCGGCCATCTCGCCCAGAAATCCGTCGAGCAGTTTGTAGACAGCCTCATTTGTCGGATCGAGCACCGGATCGAAGATGCCCCATCTGCGCTCGATCTGATACGGCCCGGGCTGGCTGCCGAGTTCGGGATGTGAGACCAACCAGCTCGTGGCGTGCCCGGGCATATCAAACTCAGGCACGACGCGAATGCCGCGCATCCGCGCATACTCGATGATCTCGCGCATCTGGTCCTGCGTGAAATACTGGCCATCCGAACCCATCTGATGCAGCTCAGGGTATTTTTTGCTCTCGATCCGAAACCCCTGATCCTCGGTCAGATGCAGATGCAAAACGTTGAGTTTGACGGCCGCCATCGCATCAAGATTACGTTTGAGGACCTCCATCGGCTGCCAGTGACGACTGACATCAATCATCAATCCGCGCCAGGGGAAACGGGGTTTATCTTGAATGCTCACGGCCGGAATGAAGAAGCCGTCTTTATCACCGTTAAGCAATTGCAGGAAAGTTTCGAGGCCGCGAAGTACACCGATAACTGTCGGTACAATGAGCACAGCTTGCGAGTTTGATACTTCGAGCGAGTAGGTTTCATCTTCATCAACCGAGGGAATCGATTTTCCAGGGCCCTGGCATTGAATCACGAGAGTTGCCGATGCCGTGTCGTTGCTCAGCCCACGGGCAAAGGTCAAGCCGGTGCGGGCTTCCAATCGCCGCATCGCGCGATCAATCGCCGCTTGCAGGCGCGCATCGCTGTGACCTTTGATGGCGACAGTAAATGATGGGGCAATTGAAAGGCGTCCTGCGGTGAAGCGCAAAGTTGATGGGACAGGCATGAGATTGTGACTCAGGGATGTCACCTGCTGCAGATTTTGGGCGTTGCCCCTAAAAGAAAATAACACGAGGAGTGAAATTAGAATGAAATTTTGGTTGAACATATTTGAGTTCCGCTTCTATCTTCCCGCCACTGTCGGAGCAGGCGACGGCGCAGGCGTTGCCGTCGCCATCGGCAAGGGCTTACTTTCAGCTACACCGCCCCCCTCTTTAACCAGATGAAGCTGATTGATGGCGACGTTCGTTAATTTGTCCACTTTGCCGCTCGGCCATTCGATGTCGACTCGTTCGATCTTCTCGACCAGGCCCAGTCCAAACGTGACAGGCAACTCGCTCTGCGAGCAGTAACTCGATCCGCTGCGCACCATCTGCCATTGCTTCGCGCCTCCGACCGGATAGACGGTGATCTTAGCGCCAATTCCGCCACGGTTCGATTTTGATCCGATCGTTTTGAACTTGACGAAGTGGTTTTGATTGCCGCCTTCATTGCGCAGCAGATACGCCGGGCCGCCGTTTGTCGTGACCAGGATATCAAGATCGCCATCGTTGTCATAATCGCTGTAGGCTGCGCCGCGCGCAACAATAGCTTTTGCGAAAGGCTTGCCGGCTTTGCGTGTGACTTCAGTGAATTTGCGCTTGCCCTCGTTGCGGAAAATTTGCGGCCGCTGAGCATAGGTGATCTTCGGCTGCACTTTGTTGATGTCATCGGCGACATGGCCATTGGCCAAAAAAATGTCCGGCAGTCCATCCAGATCGTAATCGAAGAAGAACGTGGCGAATGTCAGCGACAACATCGTATCCCGGCCGACATTAGTTGACGGCGCTTCATCGATGAACAGCCCGTTGCCCTGATTGCAGAAGATCGCAAGCATCTCATTGGAGAAGTTGCCGACGATGAGGCTTGGATTGCCTGACCCGTCAATGTCGGCGGAGTCTGTTCCCATGCCCCCGCGCGCTTTGCCTTCTTGGCTGAACGCTACACCGGCAGTGACCGCTTCGTCTGTGAATGTGCCGTTACCGTTGTTCTTCCATAGTTTGTTCGGCTGCGTATCGTTAGCAACGAAGATGTCCGGCCAGCCGTCTCTGTTGTAATCGAGAATCGTCACGCCTAACGATTTGCCTGGGGGATCTTCGATCAATCCGGCTTTTTCGGTCACATCGACGAACTTGCCCCCGGTGTTGTGATAGAGCCGTGATATCTGTCCTCCGTACTTTTCGGGTGAGCAATAGCTTTTATTCGTTCCATCGAGCGCGCAGAACACGTCTGTCTCTGGCGACCAATCGACGTAGTTGCAGACGTACAAGTCGAGTTTGCCGTCTTTGTCGTAATCGACGAATGCAGCGGATACCGAAAAATACTGTGGGCCAAGCAGACCGACTTTCGCAGTCACATCAGCAAACTTGCCATTACCCAGGTTTTTAAACAAACGGTTCTGGCCGAGCGCGGTGACGAAGATATCATCCCAGCCGTCGTTGTCATAATCACCAACGGCCACGCCCTGTCCATACATCTGTTTCGCCAATCCGGCTTGTGCCGTGATATCGGTGAATGTGCCGTTCTGGTTGTTATGGTAAAGCGCCATGAAGGAGCGGCGCGCCTTCTTTTCCGTTTGGGGTGCTCCCTCAAAATCCATGGAGTTGATCAGGATGACGTCCTGCCAACCGTCGTTGTCAAAATCAATGAACGCGGAGCCAGAGCCGTTGGTTTCGGGGTAATACTTTTTGCCGAAGGCGCCGTTGTTGTGTCGAAATCGGATGCCAGCTTGCTGCGTGACATCAGTGAATTCGACGGGCGTGAACTTCGAGGGGTCCAGTGCCGTTGGCGCCATCGGAGATATCGAAGGTGATGCTCCCGGTGTTGAGCTGCCGGCTGTTTGCGATGGCGTTGAATTGTTGCCGGGGTTGCCTGTTTGAGTCGGCTTCTGACAAGCAGTGAAAAGTAGAGAAGTGACAATTGCTGTCGAAATAGTTAAACGAGAAAACGTAAAAATCATTTGGTATCTGTTGATGAATCCAGATTGATGTTTGCCGGCCTGATATCGGCCGGAATGAATCTTCTATCGAGGAGGTCTTTCATCTCAATCGATTTTGTCAATATTCCTGCTTTGATCGCCATATCATGTATCCGTTGCATCTCTTCATCAGACGGCGTCAGCATTCGATAACTCACACGATCCGGCGGTTGTGTCAGCACATAGCGTACGACTTTTTCATCCTGACGGAAATATGGCGAAGCTACTTTTGCCGCTTCAAGGCGGTGAGTCTCCGCCCATTCACCGCTTTCTGCAATGCCACGAACCAGATTGCGCACCAAATCGGGCCGCTCGTTGATCAGTTTCTCAGTGGCGACCAGAACACACGAGATGAATCGCGGCCAGATGTCCTTTGCGTGATAAAGCACGCGCCCGCTGCCGTCAAGCTCTGCTTTTGCTGCGTGAGGTTCGCCGATGAAGTATGCATCAATAGCCTTCGAGGCCAGCGCGGCCGGCATATCCGGTGGTGGCAGTTCGATAAACCTGATCTCGTCTGCTTTGACACCCTGGTCTTCCATCAGCCTGTGGATGACGAGATTTTGATTGCTGTATTTTGACGGGATGGCGAATGTCCGGCCGCGCAGGTCGCGCAGGTCTTTTGCAGGAAGGTCTTTACGCACCATGACCGTTGAGCCGTCGCGGTGGCCGAGATACAAGATCTTGACCGGCACACCTTGTTCGCGCAGTTTCATGGCGAGCGGTGCGATCATAAAAGTGGCTTGAAGTCGGCCGCCTTTGATTGACTCAACAATAGTTGGAAAATCCGTAAATCTCATCGACTCGAACCGAGTCGTCGTGCTGGTGCGGGTCGCGAAATCCGTCACCGGGCACGTGAGATGTCAGGTGACAGGCAGGAACCCGACGCTGAGTTGTTCACGTGGTCGATCTGCATCGGCTGCGGTTTGTCCTCCGCTGCGTTGCCAGGGTTTGTAACGAAGCACGCCGAGCACAGTGATTGCCAGTATGACGACTAAGATAATCCGAACAAGTGGTGAACGAAACATAGTGACTCCGTTTGACACGGATGCGACGGATTAATGCGGGTTAAATCCGTGAAAATCCGTCGCATCCGTGTCAATCCGTGGTTGATTTGTACCAATCCGCTGTGCTTTCGTTTAGCCCGCAATCCATTCAGCGGTCTCGAGCTGTGAATCTTTTTCCAGCCCTAACTCAAACAATATTTGATGAACGGCTTTGACGACTTCCGGATGCGTCAGATCGCGTGGGCGCGGTTCATATAAACGCCACTCGCACCGAACTTGAGCCGGTCTTTCTGAAAAGACGATTACACGATCGGCCAGTTGTGCGGCCTCTTCGATATCGTGCGTCACGAGCACTACGGTGCGCGGACGTTCGCGCAGCATCCGCGCCAATTCCCGCCGCATACGTAATCGCGTCAGATAGTCGAGAGCGGAGAAAGGTTCGTCGAGCAGCAGAACATCGGTGTCACCTGCCAGCGCACGCGCAATTTCGACCCTTTGCCGCATTCCCCCTGAAAGCTGATGCGGATAGTGATTCTCGAAGCCTTCAAGCTTGATCAAAGCGGTTAGCTCTTTCAACTGGCTCTCGAGTTCACGCTCATCTTTCAGATGCCTGAGACCGAGCGAGATATTTTCTGTGACAGTCAGCCAGGGGAAAAGCCCATCTTGTTGATAAACCATTCGCATTCTGCCGGACCGAGTGATCTCACCAGAGGATGGCTCAATAAAACCGGAGAGCAGATTGAGCAGAGTAGTTTTACCGCAGCCAGATGGTCCGACAACTGCGACAAATTCACCGCGCGGAATGTCAAGCGTGAGAGGGTTGAGCACCTCGACCGCGGCAAAACTGCGCGTGACTTTCTCCAATTTGAAGATGGTGCTACTCATGCTATCTGTCGTACCCCCATCGGATGCTTTCGATCTTCATCAATTGTACGAGGAGGCGATCAATAACAACGCCAATAATGCCAATGACGATCATTCCGACGACGAGCAAATCCATTCTCAGTCCGTTTCGCGCATCCCAAATGGCAAAACCCAAGCCATCGCGACCTGCGATCATTTCTGCCGCGACGACAACAAGCCAGGATAATCCGGCAGTCACGCGCAAAGTCGTGATGACCTGTGGCGCGATCGCAGGAAGCGTGACCTGCGTGAGCATGTCAAACCCTTTGATGCCGTAATCTCTCGCAACTCGGAAATAGACATTCGGAATGCTTGCTACGGCCGAAATAGTAGCAAGGACGATGGGGAAAAATGAAGCCATAAAGATCAAGAAGATCGCAGGCTTGTCACCAATGCCGAACCAGAGAATCGCAAACGGAATCCACGCGAGAGGTGAAAGACTTCGAAAAAAGTTTATTGCCGGAAGCAATGCGATTCGCGCGCGCGCGCCCTGGCCAAGCCATAGACCCAGTGGAATGCCCAGGACAGTCGCCAGAGCAAAGCCTGCCGTCACGCGGAAGAGCGACGCAACCAGGTCGTTGTACATGCGTCCGCTGCTTATCTCTTCGCCGAAGCCCTTCGCCACAGCTATCGGCGAGGGGAAGACCGATTCGGGAAAGACACGAAGCCAGGTTAGGAGCGACCAGATTGCAAGTGCGGTCAAGAGAACAAGCAAAGGCAGTAATCGAGCCTTTGTGGAAACGTGATCTGGAGTCATCTTAATTCTATAGACAATTAGCAATTGACATTGGACAATGACGGCCAATCTGTGAATGACATTTAACTTTAATCTGCACAGGCTTAATATTGGCCTCTCAACTAAACACTTTTAGTGTCACCATAGCAAATCACCCTGGATTGTTCAGGAAATATATGGCTCATGACAACGAGATTCTAACGAATCAAGAAAAGATTCTCGCCAACCAGGAGATTATCAAACAGAATCAGGAGAAGCTTGATCTGTTGCTCACCAGCCAGGAGTCGATCCTGTCCAATCAGGAGACCATTCGCGAAGAGCATCTCAAGCTCGATTTGCTGCTCGCCAACAATGACCGCCTTCTTGACGCCCGTGGGATGCTGGACGAAATGATCGGGGCGAGCCCCGGGTTCAAACGCGCGTTGAGAGAGGCTCTCAGTGTTGCGCATGCCGATACGACCGTGCTGATTCGCGGCGAGACCGGCACCGGCAAAGAACTCCTCGCGCAAGCGATTCATGCTCACAGCGCTCGAAGCCGCCGCCCGTTCGTCACCATCAACTGCGCGGCTTTGCCATCCAGCTTGATCGAAAGCGAACTCTTCGGACACGAGAAGGGCGCTTTCACCGGAGCCCTGCAGCGAAGACCCGGGCGTTTTGAAGTGGCCGACACCGGAACGATCTTTCTCGACGAAATAGGGGAAGTTCCCCTTGAGACCCAGGGCAAATTTCTTCGCGTGCTTCAGCGCCGCGAGTTCGAGCGGATTGGTAGCACGCAAACAATCCGCATCAACGTACGTGTCATTGCCGCAACCAATCAATCGCTCGAAGTGCTTGTCGCTGAACGTAAATTCCGCACAGACCTCTTTTATCGCCTGAACGTTTTCCCCATCACTCTGCCGCCACTGCGTGACCGTCGCGAAGACATCAAGTTGTTGATTGAACACTTCGTCAAAAAGTATAGCGCGCGGTTCAAGAAGCGAATTTCTTCGATCGACAAAGAGTCGCTCGAGCGACTTTATGATTACCATTGGCCAGGTAACATTCGCGAACTAGAACATTTGGTCGAACGAGCAGTGCTCGTCACAGATGGAAACGTTCTGGCGATTGAATTGCCGGAAACTTTCATTGGTCCCGTTGTAGAACTGGATGAAACTTTGTCTGATCAGTCTCCAGAAAAAAATTTAACAGGCATTTCCCGTACCAATGAAGAGGCAAATCTGATTACTCTCGCCGAAAACGAGCGATCGTATATTGAACAAGTTCTGCGATACACGAGCGGAAGAATTGCGGGCCCTGATGGCGCTGCCGCAATCCTCGGAGTGCCACCCTCAACCCTCCGCAGTAGGATGAAAAAATTGGGGCTGAAGGTATTGAATGAAAAGTGAGTTATTTCTGGACATGCGATATATCGCGCCCGCGTTCGAGATTCCGCGATTAGCGCGATATATCGCGTGTATTCCCAGTAAATTGGAGCTAGGAGGAAAAACTAAACCCCCAGTTCTTTCTCTTATCCTTTTAGTCATTTAATGAGCGACATGTGGGTGAAACTAATCATTGGCTAAGGGATTGCTATGCGTCTCACCGATATTATTCTCCGTTCTATTTTCATAGTATACACAGCCAGAAATACGTTGAGGGTTCCGGCAAAGAGCGCATACCGGTGCAGTACGGGGAGCGTGAGCGACCTGAACCTCGGCAGGTGCGCGACTGATCGAAGCTCAGGTCGCTTACGCTCCCCGTACTGCACCGGTATGCGCTCTTTGCCGGAACCCTCAACGTATTTCTGACGTGCAGTACTTAGGAATCGTTTATGTAGCGCACATCGACGCCCTGAAACAATGACAACTACTGGGAGCGCAAGCGCTCCCGGTAGTTACAGAGGAGAACCCACTATGCCCCCTGAAGATATCATTGCAAACCAAAAGACGATGCTCGGCATTATGGCGCGCATCGAAGCCAACCAGGCCAAGCTTGATCAACTCGTTGCCAATCAAGGGACGATCATCGAGAATCAAAGACTGATCAAAGAGAATCAAGAGAAGCTGGATAAACTGCTAGCCAATCAGGAGATCATTCAGGCAAATCAGGTCCGGATACTGGCAAATCAATCCGAGATCAGGTCTCTGCTTGCGCAATAAATGGTCGTCACAAGTCAATCGCAAAATGAACTCAAGCGACAGCTCGGACTCGGCGCGGCCACGGCATTGGTGATTGGCGAGGTGATTGCAGTTGGCATCTTTCTGACACCTGCCGGAATGGCGAAATCGCTCGGATCGCCCATGTGGTTGCTGATCGTGTGGCTGATTATGGGAATGATGGCTTTGAGTGGCGCGCTCTGTTATGGCGAACTTGCAGCACGCTTTCCCGAGGCTGGCGGCGGATATGTCTATTTACGCGAAGCTTACGGTCAAAGACTTGCCTTCCTCTACGGCTGGAAGTCTCTTCTTGTGATGGATCCAGGGATCACCGCAGCATTGGCCGTCGGTCTGGCGAGCTATGTCGGATACCTGATCAAGCTCTCCCCGATCGGAATTAAAGCTGTTGCCATCGGTTCAATTGTATTGATCGCGATCGTCAATATCCTGGGTGTGCGTTTCGGCGCACGGTTGATGCAAATAGTGACAGCGCTTAAGCTGGGCTCACTGGCGTTGATTGTCGTGTGGGCAGTTGTCTTCCGACTTGGCGATTTTTCGAACTTCACTCCTTTCGTTGCGCAGCGTAACGGTTCAGATCCTCTAGCCGGTGCGCTTGCAGGTGCAATGGTTGCGGCGTTTTTCTCATTCGGCGGATGGTGGGATCTGAGTAAGCTGACGGGTGAGGTAGAAGATCCGTCTCGCAGCTTGCCACGTGCGCTGGCGCTTGGGGTTATTGGAGTGACACTTGTTTATATTCTAACGAGCCTGGTCTTCATTTATCTCGTCCCACTGGAGCGAGTAACTACTGGCGAGACTTTCGCCGCTCAAGCCGGCGAGGCTCTCTTCGGTCAGGCGGGCGGGCAAATCTTTTCAATCATTGTGATCGTTTCGGTGCTTGGCAGCCTGGCCGCATTGATGTTGGCAGCGCCCAGAGTATATTACGCGATGGCCCGCGATGGTCTTTTCTTCAATTCAGTCGCGATGGTCCATCCGCGTTTTGGCACCCCCGCGCGCGCCATAGCACTGCAGGCCTTGCTGGCTTCGCTGCTTGTCGCGATTGGCACTTTCGATCAGATCATCGCTTACTTTATCTTCGTAACGGTCTTCTTCATTGCGCTCACCGTCACAGCTGTCTTTGTGCTACATCGCAGAGATCATGACAAGACGACCTATCGAACAGCGTTTTATCCCCTAACCCCGCTTTTTTTTCTGACGCTGGTCACTTTGCTGCTGATTCTGCTCGCCGGTAACAGTCCTAAGCAGGCATTACTCGGTATCGCGGTCGTTGCGCTTGGCGCGCCGATCTATCATCTGCTCTTTAATAAAAGGAGATTGCTATGACCTGGATTCGCACTATTCCACTGACGGAGGCTGACGAAAAGCTTCGTCATGCAATTGAAGATCAAAGAGGACTCTACCCGATCGAATACAAAACCCCTGTGCATCCAACTGGCGACGGCACATCCGGCATCGTCGCATCGCATAGTTTGATACCTGATGCTCTCTTTCATGCCTTCTCGACTTTTGGCGCGCTGATGTCGCCGGATCTGCCGCTCGCGCGACACCAGCACGAGATGATCGCGACCATGGTTTCAGTTACCAATCGGTGCGTTTACTGAATCGAGTCGCACGCAGAGTTTCTGCGTAGGGTGACATTGGATGAAAAGATGGTGGCGGTGCTGCAGGAGGATCACAATCGCGCTCCGATATCCGAACAGGACCGTGTGATGCTCGATTATGTGGTGAAGCTGACCAAAGACGCGACGAAGGTCTCGCCTGAAGATCACGACCGCTTGCGGTCAGTCGGGTTTGATGATAAAGGAATTCTGCAAATCACACTGATTGCCTCCTGGTTCAATTACATCAACCGCGTCGCTGATGCTTTGGGCGTCGGGCGGGACTGACTGCTCAATGGAAAAGAAGAGAGAATACGAAACAAATGAAAATAACGAAACAAACGAAAAAGCCTATGAAATTTCGTTTGTTTCGCTGATGTCAGGACACATTTTCAAAGTCAGGTTTCAGAACGTAAGGCAAGGTGTAATACAAAAAGGGCAAAAAGTGCAAAAAAGGCAAAAGGGCCAAGAATTTTTGTCCTTTTTGCTCTCTTTGCCTTTTTTGAATTCCAATTTAATGCCCGTAAAAGAGGCTGGCTTTGTAAAAGTGTCCCGACATCAGTTTGTTACGTTATTTTCGCCAATTCTTGTTGCTACGTATTCTCTGCTTCTTTTCACTCTTGCCATCAATTTTTCCTCTTGCAACCGCACTGGTAAACTGCCCTCTCCTTCATCAAATGAATACCGCGAGGCTGTCTCCGCATTTTATATTGGTCTGGGCGCCCTGCAGGCAACTGACGACATCCGCGCAAAAGGGAAGCTCACTCAGTTCACACAGCTTGCGCCGGGCGAGCCTGCGGGTTGGGCCAATCTGGGTGTGCTCGCGCTCAGGCAGCAGGAGTTCGATGCCGCTTATGAAAATCTGGAAAAAGCGCGCGCGATCGTTCCGGATAACAGCCGTATCGAAAGTATGCTCGGCCTGGTTGAAAGCAAGCGCGGCAAATTCGCGGAGGCAATAGCGCATCTGCGCAAAGCAGTCGATCTCGATCAAAAGAACCTGAAAGCGCTTTACGCACTTGCCCAGGAGGTAGAACGCCAGGGAGGGGAAAACAGTGATGTGGAAGCAAAGGGCCTGATCGAAAAGATCCTGCAGGCTCAGCCTGACAATCTTGCGGCCCAGCTTGAGTTGACTCGAATTGCGGCAAAACGAGGCGATGCAGAGACGGCCAGGAAGGCCGTCGCGCGTATCGGCGAGAGAGCTTCAAACTGGCCACCCGAAATCAATAAACAATTCGACGCATTGCAAATGGCGGTCAATGGCCCGAATGTGCGCGCTGCCGCGAGCCAGGTGGCTTTTTTGCGAAACGTGTTAGTGCGTTTGCCGGAGTATCGCCAGAGTTTGAGCGCGATCAAAAATCCGACTGAAGAGACGGGTGAGCCTTTCGAGAAGTTTTTGAAAATGCCGACACCGAAGTTTGGGCCTGCAGCGCCGGATGAGGCGATCGCTTTCGGTGTGGAGCCGCTAATAGGCCTTGAAGGGAAATGGTTTTGGGCCAGCGCCGTTTCATTAAATGGCGAAGGAACGCCGGCCATGGTCGTGGCAAATGGGCGTGAGGCAAGAGTCGGTGATGACTTGAGGCTGAGTTTTCCTGGTGGGACTTCGTCAACCCCTCCGAAGCCGGATGGGATACTCGGACTGGATTTCAACTACGATTTTAAAACTGATTTGGTGATGGCAGGCGATGGAGGTGTGAAACTATATCGACAGGAAAGTCCCGGTAATTTTGTTGAAATTACTTCGCGAACTGGAGTGCCGGCGAATCTGACGCGCGCTGCATACGTAGGCGCCTGGGCGGCAGATATCGATTTGGATGGTGATCTCGATATCGTGCTCGGATCCGTCGATGGATCGCCAGTCGTTTTGAGAAATAATGGTGACAGTACCTTCAAAGAACTGCGTCCATTTACGACCGCATCGAAATTGCGCAGCTTTGTTTACGCCGACCTGGATAGTGACGGCGATCCGGATGCGGCGCTGATAAATGAGGAAGGAAAGTTACAGGTCTTCGCCAACGAGCGGTTAGGACAATTTCGCGAGCGCTCCGTCCCGTCAGAGCTTGACTATATTTTCGTAATTTGTGCGGGTGATATGAACAATGACGGCGTCATGGATTTGGTTCTATTCAATAAAGCCCGGAAATTGCTCCGGCTATCATTAAAAGCAGAGGGAAGAGAGTGGGAGATTGTAGAGTTGGGGAAATATCCCGAGACTGGCGAGTCGCGTGAGAGTCTTCCAGCTGGTTGGTACCGTCTTTTGGCAGCAGACCTTGATAACAATGGCAGCCTTGACTTGAGCGTTTCCGGGGGAAGATCACAATTGTGGCTGAGCGACCAACAGGGACGATTTCAGCGACCAGTTGCGATGTTTGCAAATAGCACGCTTTCGATGGCCGATCTAACTGGTGATGGCAGGCTTGACGGAGTTGGTGCCGATAGTAATGGCAAAGCGGTAAGGATGATCAACCGCGGTACAAAAAATTACCACTGGCAAGTCATTCGCCCGCGCGCCGCAAAAGCCACCGGCGATCAGCGCATCAACTCATTCGGCATCGGCGGCGAGATCGAAGTCCTCGCCGGATTGCTCTTCCTAAAACAGGTCATCAACTTCCCCATCGTGCATTTCGGGTTAGGCGAGCAAACACAAACAGACGTAGCCAGAATCATCTGGCCAAATGGTTCGATTCAGGGTGAATTCGAATTGAAATCTGATCAGACCATCCTGGTGGAACAGCGGCTGAAAGGCTCTTGCCCTTCGCTCTTCGCCTGGAACGGCAAATCAATCGAGTTCGTCAAAGACTGCGCTCCCTGGAGTCCCGCGCTCGGGCTTCACATCAATGCGCAAGTCACCGCCGGGATTCAGCAGACCGAGGAATGGATGAAGCTTCGCGGCGACCAGCTTGCGCCGCGTGACGGATTTTATGATCTGAGGATTACGGCGGAGTTGTGGGAGACATACTATCTTGATCACTACTCGCTGATGGTAGTAGATCATCCGGCAAACACTGAGATCTTCACAGATGAACGGTTTGCCATTCCGCCACCCGAATTGAAAATTTACTCTACAAACAGACCCAAACCATTTGCACGCGCGATTGATGACAACGGACGTGACGTGACAGAAACTGTTCGCGCGCTCGACGACAAATACATGGACACATTCGGTCGCGGGCGTTATCAGGGCGTGACCCGGGATCATTTCATCGAGCTTGAATTGCCGAACGAGGCTCCACGGGCGGGTCAGTTATGGTTGATCGCGCACGGCTTCGTGCATCCTACCGATGGCACAGTTAACATCGCGATGAGCCAGCCTGACAATTACACTCCGCCAAAAGGACTGAGCCTTGAAGCGTCCGATGGAAAAGGCGGGTGGCGCATAGTCAATCCAGCGCTTGGATTTCCAGCCGGCAAGAAGAAGACGATCCTCATTGATCTGACAAAAGTAATAACAACGAACGCACCGCGACGTATTCGACTGCGCACGAATATGGAACTGTTCTGGGATAAACTCGAATGGGCTGCGGGGTTGCCTGACGGGCAGATCAAAATGCAACGCCTCGAGGCTGAGAAAGCAGATTTGCGCTTCCGCGGCTTTTCGCTGATGAGGAGAGCGGATGACTCATCGCCTGAGCTGCCTGATTACAATCAGCTCGAATTCACGGGACAGAAGTGGCGCGATTTGATCGGTTACTATACTCGATATGGCGACATCTGTGAGCTGCTCGCAAAGGTTGATGATCGGTTTGTGATCGTCAATGCCGGTGATGAGATGAGGTTTCATTTCAAAGCAATACCCGATCCGCCCGAGGGCTGGACGCGCGATTACGTGTTGGTCGGTAATGGCTGGATCAAGGATGGCGATTACAATTCGACTTTCTCAAAGACTGTCCTCCCATTGCCTGATTTGAAGATGCGAGAATACACTACACCTCCTGAGCGTTTGGAAGACGATCCGGTTTATCGACGACACGCACGCGACTGGCAGAAATTTCATACGCGATATGTGACGCCTGATAGATTCCGGAATGCGATGAGGCCGAAGAGTCGATAGGCCGGATAATTGCCCAAAATATTGCGTTATGAAGAGACTAAGAGAGAATGCGAAACAAGCGAAAATAGACGAAACAAGCGAAAATGGGCCACCTTTCGCTTGTTTCGTCTATTTTCGCTTGTTTCGCATTCTCTCTTCAGCTCTTCGGTTTCCTGAAGAATAATAAGATTTATGCAAAATCGAATTGCGCGAATATTACTCATCATCTTCTTCATTGCATTGCTTGCCACGCCGCTTATCATCAAGAGGCTGAATGCGCGCAACGAAACTACCAGGTCATCAGCCAATCCGGCGATCGCGTTGTCTCGTTACGGCTTTAATTTTGAAGAATCATCGAAATCCGCCGGAATCAACTTCACACATCAAGCCCCAACTTTTGACGGGAAACTCGATCACATAATGCCGCAGGTGGCGGTGGTTGGCGCAGCCGTTTCAGTTGTGGATTTCGATCGTGACGGCTGGAACGATTTTTATATCACCAACAGCGGAGAGGGAAGCAAGAACGCGCTCTTTCGCAATCAGGGCAATGGAAATTTCAAAGATGTTGCCGGTGATGTTGGCCTGGCCGATTTGAACAATCGTGATATAGGCGTTTCGATGGGTGCGGTGTGGGGCGACTACGATAATGACGGTTACGAAGATTTATTTTTGTATCGTTGGGGGCGGCCTGAGCTGTTTCATAACGACGGCGGGAAGAAATTTACAAGCGCCACAGAAAATGCCGGATTACCACCCTGGGTCAATGCGGGGACAGCGATCTGGTTCGATTATGACCGTGATGGCAAACTCGATCTCTTCATCGGCGGTTACTATTCTGAAAAGGTCAATCTCTGGCAGCTCGCTGACACAAAGATGATGCCCGAAAGCTTTGAATACGCGAACAACGGTGGTCGCAAATACCTGTATCGCAATCTGGGCGATGGAAAATTTGAAGAAGTTGGCGAAAAACTCGGTCTCAGGTCTAATCGTTGGGCATTCGCGGCCGTCGCGGCTGATCTGCGCGGCACGGGCTATCCCGATCTTTTCATCGCCAACGATTATGGTGTCTCTGAATTGTTCTTCAATGATGGCGGCAGGCGTTTCCGCGAAGCCGGCGGGGAGACAGGAGTTGGTTATTCGCCGAAGAGTGGAATGAATGCGAGCATTGGTGATGTGTTGAACCGCGGCCACTTCGCCATCTATGTTTCCAACATCAGCGAAGAGGGCATTCTACTGCAGGGCAATAACCTTTGGGTTCCGCGCGAGGGGACCTCAGGTGATGGCATCAAGTTCGATAATCTGGCGCGCGATCTGGGGATTGAGCTGGGGAAATGGAGCTTTGGTGCGCAGTTCGGCGATTTGAACAATGACGGTCACCTCGATCTCTATCTCGTCAACGGTTACATCTCGGCTGATCGCCATCGCAGCTACTGGTACGATTTCTCTAAAGTCGCAGGTGGTAACAGGACGATTATTTCCGATGCGAAGAATTGGCCGCCGATGGATGGCCGAAGTCTTGCGGGCTATCAGCAGAAACGAGTTTGGATCAATGATGGCGCGGGCAAATTCAACGATGTCGCGCAGGCCGTAGGCGTGACCGATGTTTATGATGGTCGCTCGGTAGCTCTGGCAGATTTCGGCAATCGCGGCGTGCTCGATGCCGTGACAGCGAATCAGCGCGGCCCGGCGCTCTATTACCGCAACACAATCAACCCTCTCAACAAATGGATTGCTTTTGAGCTTGAGGGGGCGACAAGCAATCGCAGCGCAATCGGCGCGCAGGTGCGCGTTTTTTGGAATGGACAATCACAGGTTCAGGAAGTTTCGGGCGGCAGCGGTTTCTGCGCGCAGAATCAACGCCGGTTGCATTTCGGACTGGGCAGGCAGGCGCAGGTCGAGAAGGTTGAGATTCGCTGGCCGTCAGGTAAAATACAGACGCTCACCGGTCCAGAATTGAACAAGGTTCATCGTTTGAAAGAGGTTGCTTGAAAGGATTTTTATGACACCAGAGGTCAGTACACCTTCTACTGTCCCTGATGCGCCGGCTGCGTCATTCACGAATGCGTTGAAGAGATTTTTCAGTTTTGAGAATCGCTTCCTCGCGCCGATGCTGATCACTATCATTCTGCTCGTTGGCCAGCTCACTTTCGGCTTTCTCGAAAGCTACTGGAAGACGGGGCTTGCCATCGCTGTTGCGATGCTGATCGAGCTTGCTCTCGGGCGCCTCTTCTTCGGCAAGTTCCCCCATCTGGCAAGCGCCTACATTTCAGGCATCAGTGTAGGCATACTTGTCCGCTCGCCGGCCATCTGGCCTTACGCGCTGTGCAGTGCGATTTCGATCACATCGAAATATGTTCTGCGCGTCAAGGGTCGTCATATCTGGAACCCGTCGAATTTCGGCATCTGCGCCATGCTCTTTTTGGCGCCTTTCACTGTTGCGAGTTTGAGCATTCAGTGGGGGAATACGATCTGGCCGATGTTGATCGTCTGGACGCTGGGCTCAATCATCATCTATCGCCTCAATCGCTTCCATATATGTCTGACTTATGTGGTTTCGTTTATCATTTTTGCGGCTGTGCGTGGTTTTATCACCGGTCACCCGTTCCTTGCCGAAGTGGCTCCGATAACTGGCCCGATGTATCAACTCTTCGTCTTCTTTATGATTACCGACCCGAGGACGACGGTGAATAGTAAGCGCGGTCAGGTGATTGTCGCTTTCTGCGTTGCGCTGATGGAGATGATCCTGCGGTTGAATGAGACCGTACACGCGCCTTATTACGCCCTTTTCATTGTCGGGCCAACGGCTAATCTAATTGAGATGTGGTGGAAGTCGCGCCACTGAGAGAGTGAGACAGAATACGAAACAGACGAAAATAACGGCAAGTTTCATCTTCCGGCTAACAATTTCAACACAAAGGGTCAAAGGGTCAAAGGGTCAAAGGGGGATAAATGCTTGATTCATTTCTTCTTTGACCCTTTGATCCTTTGATCCTTTGTGTTGAAATTGTTAGCCGGTTTCGGCTTCCGATGAAACTGGCCAAAATAACGAAACAAAATGCAGTCAATCATCATTACAGGTGGCGCTGGATTCATCGGCGCCAATTTCGTGCGCCACTCACTTGCTCGCACGGAAGCACGTCTTGTTATCATTGATAAACTCACCTACGCCGGCAATCTCGCCAATATTGAAGAGACACTCAAGCACCCGCGCGTGCATTTCATCAAAGCCGACATCGCCGATCGAGAAGCAATTTCCTCTATCTTCTCGGAACACCGACCGGATGCTTTGGTTAACTTCGCTGCTGAAAGTCATGTCGATCGATCGATTGATGATCCGAGTCCGTTTATTCAGACAAATATCTTAGGCACATATGTCTTACTCGAAGTTGCGCGCAAATATCTTGCAGCTTTGAGTGAAGAAGGCAAGCGCGCATTTCGCTTCCTGCACATTTCGACCGATGAGGTTTACGGCACCCTGGGCGATACCGGGTTATTCTGCGAGACGACTGCCTATGCGCCGAACTCGCCATATGCGGCATCAAAAGCTTCGGCAGATCATATAGTGCGTGCCTATCACGAGACTTTTGGATTGCCTGCGATCATCACTAACTGCTCGAACAACTACGGGCCTTATCAGTTTCCCGAAAAACTGATTCCGTTGATGATGCTCAACGCGCTCGAAGGCAAGCCTTTACCGATATACGGCAATGGCGGTAACGTGCGCGATTGGCTCTACGTGGAGGATCACTGCGCTGGAATAATACTCGCTCTGCGGAATGGCAAGCCGGGCGAAAAGTACAACATCGGCGGAGGCAACGAACGGACGAATCTGCAAATCGTCGATCGCGTCTGCGAAGAGGTCGAAATGCTTCTACCAGCAGCTGATAATCCCCTGATGAAGCAGCAAGACAAGAAGAGCTATTGCGAATTGAAGTCATTTGTGCCCGATCGCCCTGGACACGATCGGCGTTATGCGATTGACGCAAAGAAGATCCGCGCCGAGCTTGGTTGGACCCCGGTATACGAATTTGAAGCGGGGTTGGTGAAGACCATCCGTTGGTACTTTGACAATCGCGCGTGGTGTCAGACGGTGTTGGCAGGTAAGTATCAACGGGAGCGATTGGGTTTAAGAGTGAGTTGAGAGGGGGAGAGTGGGGAGACTGGGAGACTGGGGGACTGGGGGACGGGGAGACGGGGAGACTGGGGGACTGGGGGACGGGGAGACGGGGAGACGGGGAGACGGGAGAGTATTTTCATTTTCCATTTTCCATTTGATATCTGTCATTTTCCATTTGTCATCACACAGCTCTGAAGAATTAGGCAGCCAAAAGCCGTTGGCCTGAATGGTTGCCAGAAAAGGCCGCTGCGCCGACCGCCCGACCGGCCACACTGGCTCTGAGGA
>JAKEHZ010000083.1 GCA_022614735.1 Acidobacteriota bacterium
GGCTGGCCGAGCTTCATAATCCAGATCCCGGAGTTGATATCATTGAAAAAGATGTAATCGCCGAATTGTCGAGCGCCCCAGGCGAATGGGAGGTTGGGACGGAACCCTTGAGGGTCGCCGGTCCATAAACGCGCGATCTCGCGGCCTTGTTGGTACAGGTTCCCACGCAGTTCGCCCGAAACGTCGAGCACACGGCCGCCGCCACCGTAATAACCCATCACCAGAATGTCATCCTTCACCCACACATTATGCGCGCCGCCTTCGGGTACCGGATATTCGGCGACCTTGCGCGGGTTGAGGATGTCCGAAACGTCAACCACGTGCAGCACGCCGCGCGCGGGAATACGCGTTTTGTCGTAGATGTTGAATTGTGCCGGGAAGACTTCGTCACCGACAAAGACGTAGTTCTTGTAACGATAGACTTCGTGCGAGCCTGCAATCCATCCATCGCCGTACAGCTCATAATGATTGAAACGCAGGTGGCTGACGAGCTTCGGATTTTCCGGGCTGCCGCCTTTGATGCCGCTACCGACATCGAGAATCACGAGACCGTCACGCCAGTATGCGAGATAAGCCAGTCCGTCTTTGACCTGGACATCGTGCAGATAACGTCCCTCACTGAACTGTCCGTCAGCGCCGCCGACTGCGATTTTCGCCCCGCGCGCTTCGGTTTGCCATCGCGCGACCTCTTTAGGATTCTTTACGTCTTTGAAATCGATCACGCGCATCGATCCAGTCGCATCATCGGTCAGATAAACGTAATGCCCATCAATGAAGGCGCTGTGCACGCCGCCGGTCACCGTCTCGGTATATTCGGAAACGATTTTTGGATGCGCCGGATCTGATGTGTCCAGAAATACTATACCGTTCTTACGGCTCGATGCGCCCTCACGAGTCATGACGCCAATCTTTCCATCGGCTGTCACACTTACATCGTTGACCACGCGTGCATCAACTTTGACCGTATCGGTCAGCTTCGGGCTTTTCGGATCGGAGATGTCATAGACCTGAACCTGGTCCCAGATCGTCGAAACGTAGATGTAATTGCCGAAGGGCCATTGTTCGGCGCTCTGCAGGTCCTTAAGCCTGATGCGCCCAGCCAGCTCGAGCGTGCGCTCGATGTTGCGCGGAGCAATGACGACAGTGGCGACAGCCGATTCTCCACCTACTGAAGCTGAGACTACATAGGTTCCGGGCTGTTCAGCAACGAACCCACCATCGCTCTCCACCGTCGCGCCATCGCCGCTGACAGCCCATCGCACAGCCGCATCTCTGATCGCCTTACCGCCGGCATCCTTCGCCTGTGCGCTGAATCGGATCACATCGCCTGTGCGCGCGTTGGTCGTGCGCGGGTCGATTGCGAGACTGCGCACATTGCTCTTGACGACATCTATCATCAGTTCGCCGCTCGCGCCTTCGGCCTTTGCCACAATCCTGGTCTTGCCCGGCGCAACACCTGTGACCATGCCTGCTGCATCTGCGACCGCGACCGAGGGGTGTTCCGAGGACCACGAAAATGTCACATCCTCGCGCGGATCGCCGTTTGCGCCAATCGCTTTTGCGTTGAGTTTGATAGTTCCGCCAGCGATCAGCGGGGCGTTGAGTTTGTTAATCTCAATGCGAGTCACGCGCGCAGGCTTGACCTTGATCCTGGCCAGTCCCGGTCTCCCGGCGACAAGCGCGATGATGCGAATTTCGCCCGGCCCAAACAGCGATACTTTGCCGGTATTATCCGCTGCCGCCTGATCGGAAGGGATCGCGATCCAATAAATTGCTTTTGTGTCGACTGGTTTGCCTTCGGCATCCAGGGCCTGGCATGAGAACTGCACCTGCTGCCCGACTTCGGCTTCAGCGATCTCGGGTGTTATCTTGACCGTTTTTACCGATGCTGTCGTTTGAGCCAAAACAGTAAAACTGAGTGTGAAAATTGCGAGAGAAAGAGTTGTTCTCAGGATATATTTCTCTATTACGGTCATTGAAACCTCCGATTGATGGTTTTGGTCTTTGAAAAATACTGCAAAGACAATTATTGTGGGGAAGTATCATTTAGCCATCAACCACCAGATCATTCCGATGATTGCCGCAGCAATCACAATAATCAACGCAAGACTTGTCACCAGGTTTCGCGGGTTCGATTGGTCTGCGGGATATATCTTCGTTTCAGCGTCGTTGATAATTTTCATCACGACGGTCTTGCGGCCGGTGTCCGTCTGATCAGTCGCTGTGGTTGATTTCGCCGCCTGCTCCAGTTCCTGCTTAAGCCTCTTGAGATCGACAATCATCTCTTCGCAGGTTTGATACCTCTGCTCTTTATTTTTATGTAGGGCTTTACTGACGATACGCTGCAGCTCCGGGGGCACGTCTCTTCGCTCTTGTGTGAGTGGAGGCGGTTCGGCAGTCAGGATAGATTCGATCACGATGATCGGATTGTCGCCCTCGAACGGCGCTCTTCCCGCGATCAACTCGTAGAGCACCACGCCCAGTGTGAAGATATCGGTGCGCGCGTCAACCGGCTGTCCATTTGACTGTTCCGGTGACATATAGCGGAGCGTGCCCAGTATCAGACCTGGTGCGGTCCTGATTTGAGGCGTAGCTGAATTTTCGCCTCTGGTCGAAGCTCCGCGGTTACCGATCAGCTTGGCAAGGCCGAAGTCGAGGACCTTAACCAGACCATCAGGCCGCACCATGATATTTTCCGGTTTAGCATCACGGTGGACGATCCCGTTCTTGTGGGCCGCCGAGAGCGCGCCGGCAACCTGGATGACAATCTCCAGCAAATCACCCAGGTCCATGCGGGAGCCATCTATCATGTGGCGTAGCATTTGTCCCTCGATAAACTCTGTTGCAATGAAATGCGTGCCCGATTCTACTCCGATCTCGTAAATGGTAATGATGTTCGGATGATTGAGGGCAGAGGCGGCTTTGGCCTCCTGGATGAACCGCAGCACGCGGTCGTGGTCGCTGGTGAAGTGAGCGGGCAGTAGCTTGAGCGCAACGCTGCGGTCGAGTCGAGTGTCCAGCGCCAGATAAACTTCGCCCATTCCGCCTTTTCCCAGCATATGCAAGATCCGATAGTGGCCAATCATCCGGCCTGCCTTGGCGCTGGCTCCAGCCAGCACCTCGGCAACCGCTTTAAAAGGCGGCTCATCGATGAAGGTTCCCGGTTCCTCGTGGGCCGCCAGGAGCGATTCCACTTCAGCGCGCAACTCCTGATCTGAAGCGCAGACTGAAGAAAGATATGCAGTTCTTTCTACTGGCTTCATTACCAGAGCCCTGTGAAAAAGATCCTCCACCTGCTTGTAACGTTCGGGGGTTTTCATCGGTAGCCAATTTTCAGTTTTCAGTTTTCAGTTTTCAGTTTTCAGTTTTAACTGCTCAGCCCGGTGAACCGGGCTGAGCAGTTAAAACTGAAAACTGAAAA
>JAKEHZ010000084.1 GCA_022614735.1 Acidobacteriota bacterium
AAGGCGACGGGTCCATTGTCTGAAAAAGCGCGCAATCATCTGCTCGAATCGGTACGCAATTACAAACGCGCTGGCGAATTGGCTCCGGACCAGCCTATGTCTTTTCTCGGCCTGGGATGGATGTTGGAGAGTGGAGCCAGATATGCCGACCAACTCGGCGCGCCTCCCGGCGAAACCAACACAACGAGGAACGCCGCCCTTTGGACGGAGCGTGCGCTGGCAGCTTACAGAAAAGCTTATGATCTCACCATCAAAGCCGATCTCAACCGCAGCGGTTTCGGACCTGGCGCAGATGCGGCAATTAGCCCGGAAGCAGGTCAGGGGATCGTCAGGATTCTCGAAGCGCGCCAGAGAACAAATGCGGAGGTGGAAGAATTGGCGCGCGTGCGCGAATCAATTGCGGTTTTGCAGGAAAAACCCCGCGCCATTACCCCGGTTATATTTGCTCTCAATCGCAATGCTACATTGGACGATTTGCTGGCAACCGACAAGATCGTTCGTTTCGATCTTGCTGGTGATGGAGATCCAGGCTGGTGGCCCTGGGTGAAACCGGACACGGGTATTCTCGTCTGGGATCCGAAGCGCAGAGGGCGGGTCGAAAGCGGTTTGCAACTTTTCGGCTCCGTCACGTGGTGGATCTCGTGGCAGCACGGTTATCAGCCTCTTGCGATTCTCGATGACAACAAAGACGGCTGGCTGGCCGGGAAGGAGCTCGATGGCCTGGCTGTCTGGAGAGACCGCAACAGCAATGGGATCTCTGAACCGGGAGAGGTGCTTCCGGTAAAGGATCTTAGTATCGATCGTATCTCAGTGACGGCATCCGAGAGGATCAACGGCACACTCTGTAACACCACAGGTCTGCATCTGAGTAACGGCACAAAGCTTCCCACTTACGATTGGACTCCGAGCGAGGTCAACTTTCCCACAATTGCAGGGCTGTGATTCGCGTTCCTTTTATGGCTTATTTGGTGGAGGCGTCGGATCGTCTGTAATCTTGATATCAGTCTCGAACTTCCGATAGAACTTGAAGTAGATCAGGTTGCGGAAATAGTGTTTCTGCCGGCGGTCAGCGATAATGAACTCAGCGCGGATGGGAAGCAGAAAATCGACATCCAGGCCGCGTAGTTTAATGATGTCGTAATCCACAGAGCTTTCTGAGTTGGTCACCGGAAAGCTCCTCGGCAGATCATCGACAGCCTGGTCGATTCTTAATACCCGTTTAGTCTCCTCGTCGATCCAGATAGTACCACTATAGCCGGCGATGATTGTTGGAGCATCTTGGGCTTTAACTTGCAGCTTTGACGTCTCCAGAGGCACGCGAAAGTCGTAAACACGCGTTTGTCGATTGCCGAGACGTTCCCTACCCGCCGGTTTAAAACTCGTTTTGACCTCCTGATCGAAGAGGGCTGAAAGCCCGGAAGCGAAATCGCCGGTCGAGTAAGCCCCACCTGACTGATCGAGAGGGCGTGTCACCGGGCGCCCGACAACGTTGATCGGTTTGTACGATTCGCGTTTGCGATTGTAGGTCAATTCGTAGGTCAGCGTATCAGCCCTGTCCCAGGCCCCGCGGCCTTCATAATCGAAGTAGCGCTCAACCACTTGCTGGCAGATGAAATCCGGCAGCTCGTCCAGATATTCGCGCACGACCTTGCGTACCTCTTCGATAAACGGATCCGAGGCCTGCGGGCCGATTTCGATAACTTTCCCCGAAGACGCTGACAATTTTTCCGCGGCGCGTTTAATCGTATTGATCAGATGCTGATGCGCGCCGTTGGCGCGCAGACGGCTGACCACATCAGGTGTAGGATCAAATGCAATCCCAACTCGTTCGATGTAAACCGCCAGCTCGGCTTCGGTCATATTGCGGCCGACTGCCTGGCGCAGTGTTTTATTAAGCTCCTGCAAGGTCAAGGGCTGGTTCGGATTCTGTTGCTGTGTCGAAGCGCTGGAGATCGATGAACTCGAGACCAATAAAAATATAATGCCCGTACCCAGCGCAAGCCGGACGAGTTGGAACGAGTTGAGACTGATGGGGCTTCTTTCCATTTCTATATTGTCGTTTATCAGCGTGCGATTATCCAGTGGAAGAGAGAATACGAAACAAACGAAAATAACGAAACAAACGAAAATTATTGGGTTTTTCGTTTGTTTCGTTATTTTCGTTTGTTTCGTATTCTCTCATCTCTTTTCCACTTTTGTCGATTTTGATTTAGAATGTCATCCTCCCGTATTTGCTGGATTCCCCACCGGCGAGGCTGGTCTTTCAGCAGTGGAGATATTGATGACATTTGTAAGATGGAAACACCTTATTTCGTTCCTGCTATTTTATTTCATTATTACCACAACCGGCCCTGCCCTGTTGGCGCAGGGAGCAGCTGACACTGAATCCAATCGCTCGACAAATATTTCGCCCGGCGATGCGACCCGTCCTGCATTACACACCTTCAATACAGACGCCATTGACACTGTAAATACCCGCATCCGTTCAGATGGATCTGAACGAGTTTGGCAGATGACGGGGCCATTCGGCGGTGATGTCACTGCCCTGGCAATCGATCCGCGCAACGCCGATCGCATTATGTTGGGCACGAGCGACGGGCAAATTTTTCGTTCGAGCGATGGCGGCCAGATCTGGAAACGCATTCGTCCGGGCATCAAGGCCTCGGGATTCTCTGTGACGGTTATCCTCTTCGACCGTGAGCAGCCTAACCTAATCTACGTCGGCATCAGGGCCATTACACAACTTGCCGAAGAAACCAAAGGCGGCGCCATCTTTATCAGCGAAGACAACGGTGAGAACTGGCGTGAATTTGAGGGGATGCACGGTCGCGCGGTGCGCGGGCTCGTGCAATCAGCAAACGATGCAAAAGTGCTCGTCGCTGCTGCGCTCGACGGCATCTACCGCACAGTGGACAGGGGCCAATTCTGGCACCGCATCACGCCAGCGAATGATCCTGAACTGCGAGGGTTCCATTCGGTAGCGGTTGATCCTCGCGATGTAAACATCATCTACGTCGGGACAAATCACCTACCGTGGAAAACCCTTGACGGCGGGGAGACCTGGAAGCGGGCCGGATCGAAAGAGAATGGAATGATTGATGATTCCGACATCTTCGCCATCCACATTGATGAAGCAAATCCGGACACGGTCGTCATGAGCGCTTGCAGCGGCATCTATCGTTCGCTCGATGCGAGTGCGAAATGGACGAAAATTCAGGGCATCCCTTATACAAGCCGCCGCACACACGTCATCTATCAACACCCGTCAAGACCGGATGTGATCTTCGCCGGCACGACAGAAGGATTGTGGCTTTCGACCGCCCACGGCAAACCTGAGAGTTGGATACGCGTGACTTCAATCCGGCTGGTGATCAACGCTATTGCCATTCATCCTGATCGTCCCGATCGCGTCTTCCTCGGCACTGAAGACCATGGTGTCTTAGTCAGCAACGACGGAGGTGAAACCTACGACCGCAGCAATGCGGGTTTCATCAATCGACAAGTGCGCGCCGTCCTGGCAGACCGCAAAGAGCGTGGCCGAGTTTACGCAGGAGTGATCTTTGACGGAGCAAACAGCGGTCTTTTTGTCAGTGAAGACGGCGGTCTTTCCTGGCAACAGTCGATGCAGGGGATGGGCGTACGCGATGTTTATTCACTCTACCAATCGGCATCGGTCCCTGAAACGATCTATGCCGGAACGAATCACGGCTTGTTTCGATCGGAAGATCAGGGCCGTAGCTGGACGCCGGTGAAGAAAGAAGAACTTAAAGAAGAGATAGAAGGCGAGCCCAAAGAAAGCATCGAGAGTGACCGTTCGAAACAGCCTGAGGCGCAACCCGTGCCAACACACTCCCGCCCCCGGAGAGTGACCAAATCGCAAGACAACGAAAAAGTTGAGCTGATCGTTCAAACCCGGACTAAACCCGGAACTCAGAAGGCCAAAACTCAAACGAAGAAAAAACCAGGTGCGCGCCCGCGTAGTTACGCCGGAGTGAAAACAAGGAAGCCACCGGTCATAGTTAAAAAACCAAAACCAATTCCGCCAGATCCTAATGCCCCGATCGATCTTCAAAGCCAGGTCTTCTCGCTCGTGCTCTTCACGCCACGGCGCGAGGCTGAAGCCGGTGGCAGCAGCGAAGGCAGCGCCAGCGAAAATGGCGCTAACCAGCCTCCATCGAATTGGATGATTGCTTCGACCTGGGACGGATTGTTCTACACTGAAGACGAAAAGAAGGGATGGAAAAGGATGAAGCTGCGTCCTTCCGGATCCGGCGACGCAGGACCGCCAAAACAACCGCGTATCAACGCCATTGCGACCAGCCCGCTCGTGCCGGGTCTGATCTATGTAGGCTCTGAAGAAGGATTGTTCATCTCGACTGACAATGGTGAGAGTTTCAAGCTGATGCTGATTGGGGATGAGGTCCGGCGTATTCGTTCTATAGTTCTCGACCCGCGCACGGCTGATACGATTCATATCGGCACATCAACCGGTTTCTTCCGCTCGTCAGATGGCGGGCGTTCCTGGGAGAATCGCGGCGGCGGGATGCCAGTGCTCTCTGATATCGGCTCTATCGTGATCAACCCGCTCAATCCGGACGAACTTTATGCCGGTGATGACCTGCGCGGTGGGTTTTATTACTCGAAAGATCAGGGAAAGAACTGGGATAAACTTGAAATAAACCAATTGCCAAGCACCAAAATCTGGTCATTAGCAGCCGATCCGTTCGTCAGGAACAGACTCTATGCCGGCTCTTCCTCCGGCGGAGTTTACGTCATGACCAGACGGTAGAGAAGAAGAAATCAAAAGGCAAAAATCAAAAATCAAAAGGCAAAAATAAAGAAACAAGCTCACATGAAATCTCATGAGGACGGAACTTGTTTCTTTATTTTTGCCTTTTGATTTTTGCCTTTTGCCTTTTGATTTCTATTACTGCTTCGCCGTACCTTGCTTTTGCGTGATCGCCTTCTTCACATTGGCCAGCCTCTGTCGCACTTCCTCGGCATCCTGGGCATTAGGTGAATCTTTGAGGTAGGCTTCAAGATGCTCGGCAGCTTTGACCATATCGCCGCGGCGCACGCTAAGGTTGTAGAGGTACTTTCTCACAGAAACGAGATTCTTGCCGCCCAGATCGAGCGCGCGGGTCATCTCCTTCTCAGCGCGTCCAAAATCCGGCGGGTCGTTGTTCATCAACGCCAATCCCAGGTAGAGATGTGACATCGGATAGCTGTCATCCAGACGATTGCCTGCTTCGAATTCCTTGATGGCTTCTGCATAAAGTTTCTGGTTGACCAAGACTATGCCGAGGTTGATATGTGGGAGTGAAAACTTCGGATTTACTGAGATAGCTCTTTCAAAAGAGGCCTGTGCTTCGGGATAATTATTCAATATGCTGTACTGCTCGCCGAGCTTATTGATCGCAAGTAAATAATCCGGGAATGCCTTGATTGCCTGCTCAAAATGCGTCATGGCCTCTTCCGTCTTCTTCTCCTGTACGAGTTTCAGTCCCTTTTCATAGGATTTCTTTGCTCCTTTAGGGACTTCCTGGATATCAGCGACAGAAAGAAGTTTCTCTTTCGGCCTGAAACCGATCGCCTCCCCCTTATCTTTCAGGTAGACCTGCACCATAAAGGTGCGGGGAAAGTTGCCGTAAAGCTCAACTGTTTCCTGAGTCGTCTCATATGTGCGATTGTCCGACGGAACAGTCACTTTGTAGGAATTGCTCGGCAATGATCGGAACTCGAAATTGCCGACAGAGTCAGAGAAGGTCTCGCCTGCAATACCGCCGGTATTGAGTTCAAGCACAACGCGAATGCGCTGCTCCGGCAGATTGCCGGACGGCAGGAAGATTTTGCCGCGAATAGTATGACTGACTGCGCCGCCTGTACGCCCGGAAGTTGGAGGGTTGTTCGGATTACCACCGGTAGTCTGCGCTGGAGCGGCTGAGACGCAAGCAAGCAATACTGCACAACCGGTGATGATGTTGAATGTGGATCTGACGAGTCGAACGGTCTGCGGTTTCATACACACCTCCAGAGAAAAGAACAATGGACGGGGAGGAATGGATAAATGAAGGGAAAAGGCAGAATAATCGGGACGGCAGGATTATTATTTGCCCTCCGATCTTCATCAAAAAGCTAAAAGCTGACAGCGATTCCTGGGCGTTGCCGGTCTGTTCGGGCAAGCCTTCTCCGAGACAATGACGCTGATTATTATTCTGCGACAGCAGCGTCACTTACGGCACTTTGGTCACTATTATCTTCATTTGCTCTGTCGTTGATCAACTCCTTGAGTTCTTTGCCGGGTTTGAAGTATGGAACACGCTTGGCCGGTATGTCGACCGGCGCGCCGGTCTTTGGATTGCGCCCACGACGCGCATCACGCTGTCGCACTCGGAATGAGCCGAAGCCGCGCAGTTCGATCTTCTCCCCACGGTTAAGAGCTTGAATGATATTTTTAAAAACTTCGTCTACGATCACTTCCGAGTCCTTCTTTGTCAACTCGGCAGCACGGGCAACCTCTTCCACCAACTCTGCTTTTGTCATCGTTCCTCCGTTTGACGACGAATATAATCAAACATCCTCTAATGGATCTGAGCTCGACGCGCACACGCGATTATTCCCCCTTACTGATGGCTACTTCCATTGATACTTAAATCTGACCGATGTGTCTATATCGATTATCTCATTATGCAATTGGCCCGGCGAAATTTCCTTGATTTTAGTCGCCCCCAGCAAAAGATCTAGAATCGAGATGCCCTCGCGCGGTTTCGGGGGGGTAACTATCTGCGGCTCGCCTTTGATACCAACCATCCTCGCTGCCTCTTTCAGCGCATCTTCGTAATTCCCAATAGCGTCAATGAGGCCGTACTTTAATGCGCCCTCGCCCGTATAAATGCGCCCATCAGCCAATGTCTTGACCCGATCTTCATTGAGCTCATTGCCTTCACTGCCCCGGCCTTTGCGTCCTTCGGTCACGGCGTTGACGAACTGTGCATAGAGCTCGTTGATCATTCCCTGAAAATACTGTTTCTCTCTGTCGGTCAGATCACGCGTCGGCGAACCGGTATCTTTGAACTCACCGCTTTTGAAGACCACCGGCTTCACCTTCGCCCATTGAGCGAGGTCTTTGTAGTTGAGCCATTCCGCAATCACTCCAATGCTGCCGGTTATGGTGCCGGGGTTTGCGAAGATCTTATCTGCGGGACAGGCGATGTAATATCCCCCTGAAGCCGCCACACTCGCCATTGAAACGATAACTTTTTTCTTCTTCTCTTCCTTGATACGTCTGACTTCGCGATAGATCTCCTGCGAGGGCGAGACACCGCCGCCAGGACTGTCAACACGCAAGATGATAGCCCTGACGCGCGAGTCACTGCCGTACTGTTTGAGATTACGGCTGACATTCTTTGCCATCTCATTGTTGATCACTCCTTCAACCGGAATGACAGCGATACGATCGCCTCCCGCCATGAAGCTGTCGCTGTCTGACATCATCATCATCATGGTAAAGAGGCTGATGACAAACAGCACACATAGTATCGCACCAACAATTAAGATCCAGACTAGAGTACTTCTTTTCATAACCGAACAGGTAAAAACGATATGCAGCCATCAATAGTCCAAGCCCAAGTTCGAGATAGTCTCCAAGAAAATGAATCTTTGATTTCTCACCCCGGAGGGGTCTGAGAAGGTAGCCAGGGGTTGAGCGCCAGCGAAACCCCTGGGGTCATCCGCAAAAAAGATTGCATCCTGAAGGGATACGAGAGATGCTCCGTTGTGCTGATCATTGATGATCTCGCATCGCTTCAGGATGCGGCACAATCTCGAATCTCTCCAGGGGTTTCGCTGACGCTCAACCCCTGGCTACCTTCTCAGACCCCTTCGGGGTGATAAATCAAGAACGTATTTTCTTGAATGCTATAGATGCTAGATGCTAGGTGCTGGGTGTTGGGTACTAGATGCTATATGCTATATGCTATATGCAGGATGCTGGTTCTAGATTCCCAGCATCCAGCATAGCATCTAGCACCCAGCATCATTTAACCAATTCTTCGGGCAACTAATTCTTCGGGCTCTCTTCGGTGGCACTGGTGTTGAGTCCTGCAATCTCACCGAGGCTCGCCATCCCGCCATCGGTCGAAGTGTAACTGCGCACATCGATGATCGGCTCGTCCTTTCCGACGGCTCGCGCCGAGAGACCGATCTTCCGCGCTTCGCGATCCATCTTGAGGATTTTGAACTGAAGCTTCTGTGCGATCTTGACCGCGTCCTCAGGCTTGTCGACGTGCTGCTCCGATAATTCAGAGACATGACACAAGCCCTCGATACCATCCTCGAGTTCGACGAACGCGCCGAAGTTGGCGAAACGCGTGACCTTACCCGTCACCACATCGCCAAGACGATGTGTATCGAAGAATTTATCCCAGGCGTTCGGCTCGAGGTCCTTGATCGAAAGCGAGAGGCGCCGATTATCGACATCGATCGCAGTGATCACCGCTTCAACTTCCTGGTTCTTCTTGAGCGCCTCGCTCGGATGCTTGATGCGCTTTGTCCACGAGATGTCGGAGACGTGGACCAGCCCATCGATTCCATCCTCAATCTCAATGAACGCGCCGAAGTCAGTCAAATTACGGACACGGCCTTTAACCCTCGTCCCGATGCCATAACGCTCATGCAGCGTCTCCCACGGGTTCGGTTCGATCTGCTTGATCCCGAGGCTGATCCGACGATTATTCTGTTCAACCTCGAGCACCTGCGCTTCGACATCCTGACCTACTGAGAGGATCTTCGATGGATGCTTGACGCGCTTCGACCAGCTCATCTCAGTGATGTGGACGAGTCCTTCGATTCCGGGTTCGAGCTCAATGAATGCCCCGTAGTCTGTCAGCGAAACTACTTTACCCTTGACCCGTGAGCCGATCGGATAGCGCTCGAAGGTCGTCGCCCATGGATCTGGAATCAACTGTTTGTAGCCGAGACTGACTCGCTCTTTATCCCGGTCGAACTTGAGCACTTTGACCTGAATGGTCTCGCCGACCTTGAAGAGCTCGTTCGGATTCTGAATGCGGCCCCACGACATATCGGTGATGTGGAGCAATCCATCAAGACCGCCCAGATCGATAAATGCGCCATACTCGGTGATGTTCTTGACCTGACCTTCGACAATAATTCCCTCTTCAAGATTTTTGAGGGTGTCGTTCTTCCTGCCGTTGATCAACTCTTCGAGGACAATCTTGCGGGAGAGGACAATGTTGCCGCGTTTCTTGTTGACCTTGAGGACACGGATTTCGATCTCTTTGTTGCGGAAGCTGTCCAAATTGCGAACCGGGCGAAGATCGACCTGGCTGCCCGGGAGGAAGGCCTGGATTCCACCGATATCCACACGCAGGCCGCCTTTGATGCGGTCCGTCACACGGCCGATGATGTTGGTGCCCTGTTTGTAGGCCAGCTCGATCTGATCCCAGGTCTGCATCCGCACGGCATCGGCGCGCGAGAGTTCGACGTAACCTTCGGAATTTTCGAGTTGCTTGACGTAAACGTCCACCTCGTCGCCAGGCTGAACCGTAACCTGGTCGCCCTCTTTGAACTCTGCAATGGGCACAATGCCCTCAGACTTGAACCCGACATCGATGATCACCGCCTGCTCGGTGATCTTGACGACACGACCTTTGACGACCTCGTTTTCACTGATTTCAGAACGATGTGACTGTTCGTGCTCGGCGAGAATCTTTCCAAAATCCTCCACGACCATATCGCCATTCTCGGCGTTCTCATTTTCGACGCCCTCATCTGCCCGAGATCCCTGAGCAGCGGCTGTAGCGGCGGACTCAACTGCAGCCGGTTCCGCAGCCGCAAACGGTTTTGCGCTATCGGCGCTGGCATTGATTGCCTCTTGTGCCTCGCTCGCGCCGGTAGCGGGTTGATTTGGGTTATTGGTTGACATTGAAACTGGACTTCCTCCTGGGAAAACTACCCGAGTCACACACGCAACCCGGTTGATGGCAGTCTTTGAGCATGAAAGATCTTGCCTCGTCGAAAGAGCTTGAATGATAAACCGTTGCAGCTGATTTGCCAACGCTTCTGATTGCGGATTGCGGATTGCGGATTGCGGATTGCGGATTGAAATAGGATTTCCCGTTTTTTTATTCCGCAATTCGCAATCCGCAATCAGTACTCCCTCAGTCTCTCGACAACTATCTGAATCATCCAGTCGGGCGTCGAAGCGCCCGCGCTAATCCCCACGCGCTTTACTCCGCGTAAGTCCTCAGGATTGATTTCATCAGCATTTTCGATCAAGAGAGCGCGCGGGCAGTTTTCTCGCGCTGTCTCGACCAGCTTGTTGCTGTTGGCGCTGTGCCGTCCACCGATGACATAAAGCATCTCGACCTCGAGGGAAAGCTCGCGGACAGCCCTCTGATTCTCTTCCGTCGCGTCGCAGATCGTCTCGCATACTTTCACTTCTTTTGATTCTTCGCGCAAAGCTTCCACGATTGCCTGGTACTTCTGCGGGCTGATTGTCGTCTGTGCGATGGTCCCGACACGATCGAAAGCCGCCAGAGCCTTCGCTTCCGCGACGGTCTTGACGACATATGCCTGATTATCGATAAAACCCAGGATACCGCGTATCTCCGGATGATCCTTATCTCCGGCAATGACAATCGTATAACCTTCCTGCTGCAGCTCCATGGCTTTGCGCTGTGAGTAGTGAACGTAGGGACATGTGCCATCCATTATCTTCAGCCCACGCGACTTCAATGCTTCATATGCCTGAGGCGCAACGCCATGAGCGCGAATGATGACTGTGCCGTTTTCGGGGATGGAGTTTTCATCGATTACTCCAATACCATCTTTCGTGAGCCGCTCGATCTCCTGTGTGTTATGAATCAATGGGCCCAGCGTCACTACTTGCTGAGGGTCGGATTTTTCAAGCGCACGATAAGCCAGGTCCACAGCGCGCTTAACGCCCATGCAGAATCCCAGACTTTCGGCTAAGACGATCTCCATTTTACTTACCCTTGTTTTTCCTTTTTGGGGGAATGATGGCAGGTAACAGTAGAGATACTCCCACGCAGAATTTTATAAACTTACCTCTAAGAAATTTAGACTCTAAAGGTTCAACTATACCTTGTCAAGCTGCGGCAATCAGCAGGAGAGAAGAATGGGAAACAAACAAAAATAATAAAACAGACAATAATTTCCCGAAATTTCCCGAGGTTTTCGTCTGTTTCGTGTAATGCCTCAGTAAATGGTGACAATTCACCACGGATTGTCACCATTTACTGAGGCATTACTGTTTCAATATTTTCGTTTTTTTCATCTCCCCAGGAACCTCTTGACCTCTGCCTCAGTCAGCAGGCGGAATTTACCAGACATCAACTTCTCATCTCTCAGAAACCCGATTGCGATGCGTCTCAGCTTGATAACCGAATGACCGATAGAATCGAACATCTTTCTAATCTGCTGATTGCGCCCTTCGTAAAGCGTGACTTCGTACCAGGAATTTGTTGCGCTTTCTTCGAGCAACCGAATCTCTGCCCGAGCGGTTCGAAGACCAGCGATGATAACACCGCGCTCAAGTAATTTGATCTGGTGCATACCAGGTTTGCCTTTTAATTTAACTTCGTAAACTTTAGGCACATGTTTTGCTGCGTGGGAGATGAGTTGTGTGAAATCGCCATCGTTAGTGAGTAAAAGCAGGCCTTCGGTCTTGAAATCCAATCGCCCCACGGGATGAACCTCATCGCGATAAGGGCCGAGCAGATCGATGACAAGCGGGCGATTTTTCGGATCGGATCGACTGGTCAATACTCCTGCCGGCTTGTTTAGCAGCAGGTAGATATTTTCCTGTTTTCTGAGTTTCGGATTGATTAATTTGCCGCGTACTTTAATGTGATCTTTTTCAGGATCGGCTTTCGTTCCGAGCTCGGTGACAACTTTGCCGTTGACGGTCACTTCGCCAGCGACGATCAATTCTTCAGCTTTGCGCCGTGATGCCAGGCCTGCGGCGGCGATGATTTTTTGCAATCGTTCCACCATAATTCCATCAACGTCTGTTCTGAGTTAAAAACGACATCGCTTCGATGCGTGTCCGCTCATCTTTTCTGAAAACGCCGAGGACTTCGGAAGTGATAAATGTAGCTCCATGTTTCTTGATTCCACGCATCACCATACAGAGATGAACTGCCTCAATGACAACCATGACGCCCTTAGGATGCAATTCGCCGTGATAAAGGAGTTCAGCGATCTGCGTCGTCAGGCGTTCCTGAATCTGCAGGCGGCGCGCATAGATATCGGCAATCCGCGCGAGCTTTGACAACCCAACGATGCGGCCGTCCTTCGGGATATAAGCGATATGCACGACACCGGTAAACGGGGCCAGGTGATGTTCACAGAGTGAATAGAGAGGAATATCTTTGACCATCACAATATTGTCGTGTGTCTCTGCCTTGATGACTTTCATCTCTACTCCCGGGTCTTCGTGCATACCGCCGCAGATCTCCGCATACATATCGGCCACGCGACGGGGCGTTTCGATCAGACCAGGACGCGAGAGGTCTTCGCCCATGCCCTCCAAAATCAGACGTGTGCCTGCTGCGATCTTTTCCAAATCCATCTTCTGATCTGAGTTCATTCTTCCTCGATTCCAAGAATAAGCGCTAAACCAGGACTAAGAGAGAAAAACGAAACAAGCGAAATAAGCGAAACAAGCGAAAAAGCTGAAAATTTTTCGCTTGTTTCGCTTATTTCGCTTGTTTCGTTTTTCTCTCTTTAACTTTCCGATATTGCATTATCAGCAAGACCACTACACAGGCGCAAGCGCGGTTTTGGCGAAAACGCCATTAAAATTGACGCCGCCTTCAGATCTCACATAGAATTAGAGATGCATTTGACTTCCAATACCCTACTCCCCGGAACTCGTTAGTTCGAGGTAAAGAGAATTATGGAAACATCTGGACTCTCACTCGAGAAGATAGGTAAAGTAGTCGGTGTCGTCTCTGAAAACCCGCTGCTCAATCGCGAACTGAGCTGGATCGAGTTTAACAGTCGTGTGCTTGACGAGGCGCTTGATCCCACACAACCGCTCCTGGAACGTCTCAAATTCCTTTCGATCTTCTCAACCAATCTCGACGAATTTTTTATGGTTCGCATTTCGGGTTTGCAGGAACAGCTCGAAGGCAGCCCGATGATGCTCTCACCCGATGGGTTGACCCCCGCCACTCAACTGCGGCAAATTTCGGAGCGGTTGCGCCCGCTGCTCGAAGTGCAGATGCGGTGCCTGCTCAAACAGGTTCTCCCGGGGCTGGAAAAATATGGCGTGCGGATCATCCCTTACGGCAAGTTGAATGAAGGACAACGCGAGGAATTGCGCCATTTCTTCAACGAGCGCGTCTTCCCGGTGCTCACACCACTCTCTGTCGATCCGAGCCATCCCTTTCCACACATCTCGAACAACAGCATGAATCTCGGCACACTGGTCGAGCCCGAGATACCCGAAGAGGGCGAAGAGACGCGTTTTGCGCGCGTCAAACTGCCTCCAAACGTCCCGCGTCTGATTCCAGTCAACGACGAGGGATATTGTTTTGTCCTGCTCGAAGAAGTTATCACTGCCCACATTGATACGCTCTTCCCCGGCATGCGTATTCTCGAATGCCAACCATTCCGCATCACGCGCGACGCCGACATCGAAATCGAAGAGGATGAGGCGGCTGATCTATTGAAGACCGTCGAACAGCAGGTGCGACAGCGCCGCTTCGGTTTCGGCGTGCGGCTGGAGGTTGCTGCGGGAATGAGCCCGGACATGGTCAAGCAGCTGAGGAGTTCGCTCGTACTGGAAGAACAGGACGTCTTCACGATCGACGGCCCGCTCAACATTTCCGATCTGGATGTATTGTACAAACTCGATCTGCCCGAGCTGAAAGATCAGCCGTTCAATTCGACGACGCCGCCAGTGTTGCGTTCCGGAGAAACGATCTTCGATGCCATACGCCATCAGGATATCTTGCTGCACCATCCATATGAATCATTTGCTCCGGTAGTTGAATTTCTGCGACAGGCCGCGCGAGACCCGAACGTGCTCGCCATCAAACAGACACTCTATCGCGTCGGCAAAGACTCGCCGATAGTCGAGGCGCTGATCGAAGCTGCGGAGATGGGCAAACAGGTGGCTGTGCTCGTCGAGCTCAAAGCCCGCTTCGACGAAGAGAACAACATTCATTGGGCGAGAAGGCTGGAGAAGGCGGGTGTGCACGTCGTCTATGGTTTGATTGGATTAAAGACGCACGCAAAGGTGGCTCTTGTTGTGCGGCAAGAGAAGAGCACGCTGCGCCGTTATGTGCATCTTGGTACGGGTAATTACAACCCCGTCACCGCGCGAGTCTACACGGACATCGGATTCTTCACTGCCGACCCTGATTTCGGCGCCGATGCGACGGAATTATTCAACTATCTCACGGGCTACTCCAAGCAGCTGCGTTACCGCAAGCTGCTCGTTGCGCCGGTCAATCTGCGCAAGACCATCACGGAGTTAATTCGTCGTGAAATTGCTCACCAACAGGCAGGACAACCTTCAGGCATCATGGCCAAGTTTAACAACCTCACCGACACCGGCATCATCGACGAGATGTACGCCGCCTCACGCGAGGGTGTGCCGATTGATCTGATTGTGCGCTCGATTTGCTGTCTACGTCCGGGCCTGCCTGATAAGAGCGAAACGATCAAAGTCGGTAGCATCGTGGGTCGCTTCCTCGAACACTCACGCGTTTATCGCTTTATCAACGGGGGCAATGAAGAGATTTATCTCGGGAGCGCGGACTTGATGAATCGCAATCTTGATCGCCGCGTTGAGGTGCTCTTCCCGATTGAGGATGAAAGGATCAAGGAGCGTATCGTTCGCGAAGTCCTTGAGAGAGCTGTCACGGACACAATGAAAATGCGCTGGCTGCAGATGGACGGCACTTATCAAAGGCCTCGAAATGCAGAGGAGAAGCCTTACAATTTTCAGGAGCATCTTTTGGAACCGGCTCTCACAAACTAAAGCGCTACCGGCGGGTTACTTGCCGATCCGAAGTGACACATTGATCAATAACGGATTGCCAGGTCTGGTGACGATGCGGTAAAGCGTCTGCGGCAATTCATCTTCCTGCGTCAATAACCGCGCCCCATCCTGCCCTGCTTCTTTTTCCACCTTCGTATAAAGCTTGCCCGCGCCGCCCATCAGATCGAATCTCTCGACGGGGGCGCTCCACTGTTTTTCCCAGCGGGCGAACAGCTCTCTGTCGAGCTTGACCATGCTCGAACCAATGCTCACTTCTGAGAGCGGTTGCTGCGTGACAATTACGGTCAATATCTCGCCGGCATAATCTTTTCTCTGAGGTTTCAAACCAAAAGTCGAACGCTCGGGTATTTCAATCACTTTGCCTGCCGTCACCGAATTATCACCATTCCGCTTTCTCAATGTGGGGAAGATGAGATATGGATCGCTGAATGTGCCATCGTTATACTGCTCGCGGTCAATAACGTAAAGATAGCCGTCGCGCGGCGATTCCAAGGCCAGCCGCACACGATCGCCTGCTGCAAATGTAGTTTCAGAATCGACGCGCTCGAGAGTCCCTTCCGCCTTGCTCTTGCCTTCCTCTTCTTCCACCAGCAATCTCGCTTCCTGGCTGTCGGATTGTCTGGAAGGCCGCACCCGCCAGATGGTCACTCCCAGCATCTCGCCAACGACCTTCTCTTCGGAGGCCTTGTTTTCAGCAGGCTTATTCTCCGGCGGTGGATTTTTCGGTGTGACGCGCCGGTAAGCGGTCGATTTGCGATCAGGTGGTGGAGTCTTTGCCTTCCCGCGCTTCTTGAGAAACTCACTGTCCCACAACCGTCGTTCGTCTTCTTGAGGTGGATCTTGAGCGCGAGCCATTACAATGAATATCAAGCCCACGCTCGCGAGTGCGAGCAGAGACAAACAGAGCCTATTTTTCCTTGCTTCGTCTGACATAGGTCTCCCTTGAAAATTTCAAATCTCAAATCTCAAATCTCAAATCTCGGTTAAGGCTTGGCCACTATGAGCGGCCTCGCTTCCGACTCGCGCCGATAAAAGACGCGCGGTCTTTGCACGCTGCGAGCCGTTGCCGGGTCTTTGGCCTTCTCTTCCTCCAACAGGATTCGCGAGCCGAGGTTCTGCTCCTGCATCAGCGGGACGCGCTCTTCGGCGTAATTGAACCACTCGCGCACCAGGACCTGGCCGTCCTTGCGATCTCTATCGGCCATCCCTTTCTTCAATCCCTCTTCGACCAGAGCAAAGGTCAAATAGCCGTGACCGAGTTGCGCGGCTTCAAGCGCGGCCTGAAAACTCTGCGCGGCGGTGAGGATGGACATGCCTTTTTCGTATGCGAGTTGCGCCAGCCCTTTGGAATTCATCGGGCCGCGCCGCTTCTCTTCGGCTTCGAGCGCCTGTCCGGAATTGCACGCGTCAATCACCATCAGCAGATGTCCTGCATCAAGACTTTCGACGGCCGATTCGAGCTCGAGGTCGGAAATGCTGTGTTCCAGGATCGTCTTCACCGCTTCGCCCGTCAGCGCTGTGCGCGAGCCGTTATACCCCAGGTCGTGCGGCACCAGATAAAACCGCGCCCCCTGGGCTGTCCCGTGTCCGGCGAAATAGATCAAAACGGCATCTTCGGGCTGCGCGGGCTTCAACTTCGAGAGAGCTTCCGGAACGTTGGCAGCCGTCGTGGATGATGGTCCGCCAGCAAGTCGCTTGAGAGCGAGGAGGAAATTGGCCTTTGTCGCCTGAGCGTCGAGGAGTTGAATCAGTTCGACGCGCTCGAAGCCCTGCAACTTCAATTGCTGCGCTTTGACTTCATCGGCGAATGAGGTCGCATCGGCGACGGCGTATTTGAGGTTGTACTGCGCGTTGGCGTATTGATTGACTCCAAAAGCCAGCACCCAGGCCGTCCCTTTGCGTTGAAGCGATGCGCTTCCTGTCACCGTCAGCACAGCGTCCTGGCTCTTGACGTTGTCGCGGTTGAATGCGTATGCCGTGATGCGGTTCTCTCCAGCAACGATCGGCAGCGTGGCCTCGAGGATGGCCTGCTTCTGTCCATTCAGCACGTCGCCGCGCCAGACTTTGACCAGGGTGCCGTTGCGGAACAAACGCACGTCGCGCACTCCGCTGCCTTGTGGATGTTTGCTATCGGCGGCAGCCTCGACGACCTCGACCTTGACTGTCAAGGTGCGCGTTGTTATCTCGCCGCTGACAGTGCTGCCGGCCCCGACTTTGACGCCCGGCTGGCGGCGGTCGAGCTGTTGCAAATCGCGTGGCGCTTTTGGTCGCTTGCCTGAGAATACTTCCTCGAGCAGCCCCGGATGATAGAGCTCGTTGAAGAAGATCTCGACCGGGCCGACGTCGAATGTGTTCTGCGAGAATCGCCACATTATCTGCTGCCATGCGGCGGGCGAGCCGTCAAACAGACCGTCGGGCGTGACCACCAGCCATTCTGCGTCGTTTCCGTATTCGTTCAGCACATCAAGATTGACCAATGTCGCCAGTCTCTCGCCGCTCTCTAAATCCCAGAGATACTGGTTGCGATCCTTACCCTGCGTCGCTATCAGTTTGCGGACCGGATGAAAAGCGACTCCGCTGACTGTCGTCGCGTGGGCAAGCGTGCGAGATTGCTGCCCGGTCGCCGCGTCCCAGATCGTCACCGAATTCTCATCGGCGTATGTCGTCGCCAGCATCTTTCCGTCGCGGCTGAAATTCATCGTGGCGATCTTCTTGCCGCTCGTACTGAGCGCGCCGACCTTGCGCCCCGACGCCGTATCGTGGAGGGAGACGATCTGTCGATTCTTCTCAGAACCCGCGACGGCGAGCCTCTCCCCTGTCGGGCTGAAAATAAAACTGGGCGGGCCGGTCATCTCGCCCTCGGCTTTTATCTCCCAGAGCTTGCGCCCGTTCTCCAAATCGGTCAGGCGAATCTTGTATTGCTGCTTCGGCATCTCGACCTTCCCCCCACGCCCAAGACCGCCGAAACTGGGCAGGCTCGGTTTTAGACCGCTGAACGAGCTGCCTGCGTCCATCGCGACAGAAATGATAAACCTCCCGTCCGGACTCAGCGATGTGAGATTGCCGAAGAGGCTCGTGTTATCTTTGTCGAGTTTGATCTCGCGCAGTTGCTGTCCCGTGTTGATATCGAAGAGCGCGACGTGACAATCCATTGTGCTGCCGCCGCCGCCGAAAGCTCCGAGAAGCATCGAGCTGCTGCCCGGTATTTTGAAGTCGCAATACTGCACGATGACGCCGCGGGCGTTGAAAGCGATGCTCGAGATCTGTGAGGGAAATTCCTTCTGATTTTGCGCGCCCGGAGCGATCTGCACCTGTTTTCCGATCGGGATTTTGCGCAAGATGCGATGTGTCGTGGCATCCTTGATCACCACTCCTGAGCCGCCATCACCCCTGTAGATCGAAGCAGTCAGTTTGCTGTCAGGACTGAAGAGTGATTGATCGATCGGATTCATCGTCGCCGCCTCTTCGGCATTCTGCGGCTGCGGCCTCTGATATGGCGTTCCGGCGACGACATCCCATGTAGTCGAAGAGCCCATGGAAGTCAGCAGTCTGCCATCAGGGCTGAAGTTGATGAGTGAGCCGGTGGCAGTCCTACCCATTGCCATCCCACTCATCTGGGGCAGATTGTCCATAATACCGCCAGCCATTTCACGGGCCTGCCGTAGTTGTTCCGGATCAATTCCCTGCTGACGCATCAACTCATCCTGCGCCGAAGCGCCGGGCGCCGCGCTGACGGCGCTTGCCTTTTCGGTCGTGCGCAGCACGCGCAATCGATTCCCGGTCGCCGTGTCATACAATGCGACGCCCTGGCTCAAACTCGCCGCCAGTACACGGCCATCGGGACTGAAGCGCAACGGTGTGGCAGTGAAGCCAATGGCAATGTTGAACTCAATCCCGGTATTTTTTAATTCGCGCACCTGATTCCACGTCGCCACATTGAAGAATGTGATATAGCCGGAGCCCAAATCCTTCAGCGTCGTATTATCTTTGACGTCAGAGTCATTCAATTTACTGGCCCGCGAAGCGAGGAGCTTTCCGTCAGGGCTGAAAGCGATGCCGCCTGTGCCGTATTGATCGCCGGTCTGAAAAATCTTCACCTCGCGCCCGGTCGCAACCTCCCAGACTATCACTGAGGTTTTTCCACTCTTCTCTCTTGCAGCGTTCGTCTCTGTGAACTTGGCCACGAGCAATCGCCCGTCAGGGCTGAAAGCCAGATCGGTTGGATTAGGCATATCGCCTTTGAGTTTGAGCGAAGTGATTTCGCGCCCGGTGGCAATCTCGATGAGCTTGATCGGTTTCGACCGCACACCACCGCCGTAACCCATGAAACCACTTTTGTAATAAATTCCGCCTCCAATCGCGGCAAACCGCCCGTCGGCAGAGAGCGCCGTAGCCGTTTGGTCGAACTCCATCGGCTCACCTGCCGTTGCAATTGGACCGCCTTGCGGATTTTTATCATCACCCAATTTGACCGAGCGAATCTCGCGGCCGGCCGTGACATCCCACAGCTTCACCTCATTGTTTCCGAGAGAGGTTAGTTGTCTTCCGTCAGGGCTGAATGCCAGGTCTTTGACGGGACCGGAGTGATTGCCCACCACGCGCGACTCGCCCGTGAGAACATCCCACAACCGCACGCTGGCATCCGCGCTGCCCGAAACAATCCAGCGCCCGTCCGGACTAACGGCCACTGCGAGCACGGGCTTCGCATGTCCGATCAGTGTCCGCAGCACGCTGCCATTCACTGTATCCCAGATTTTGATCGTCTGATCGGAACTGCCCGAGGCCAGAAATCGCCCATCCGGGCTGAGCGCAATCGCAATCACAGACTTTGAGTGTCCGGTCTGCAAGACCAGTTCTGCTCTTGTTTGCGCCAATACCGCAGATGTACAGAACAGCATCAGAGCGAAAAGATAAGCGTAGAGTGATCGAGGGTGCAGGGTTGTCATAATTTACCTCCTCTGAAAAAGATCAACCGCCAAGACGCCAAGAGCGCCAAGGTCTGCCGCCTTCTCGCCGCCTTCTTGGCGCTCTTGGCGTCGCTGAAAACTGAAAACTGAAAACTGAAAACTGTTTTTCGTTTGTTTCGTATTCTTGCTGTGTTCCAGTTTGATAAGCTTCACCAGGATTTCGCCGGGGCCTTTGAGGGTCGTCTGCTTTGTGGATTCATCTTTATAGGTTTCAGGCAATGTTGTCGAATGCTTCGTCAGAAAATTGCGCAGTGCATCGATCTGTTTCGTATCCTTGATCTCGCCTTTGTCTTGCGGATTGGCCCATCCTTTGAGCACTTCGAGTTCATCTAACGCCTTCGCGGACCAGATCAACCAGAGTTTTTCATTGCCGTTCTCTTCATAGAAGACAAGTCCTTCACCAAGTTCGGGAACACTAAGCTGCTGCCCGGCTCTTAACTGTGAGAGGCCCTGATTGCTGGTCGGTGACGGGAAAAGAATGTTGAAACTCGATATTGCTCCCTTCAATGGCGGACTCTCATTAATGATGTAAAGATGGCCTGTCTGCGGGCTGCTGAATCTAAAACGCACGCGGTCTCCGTGTGAAAATATCACTTCGCCATCGGACTGAACAGGGATGCTGCCCGGATAACGCTGTGGGTCTTTTTGCAGAAAAATCGAATAACCGAGCACGCGCTCAGGAACGGCCGTCGTCGAATCCGGCAAACGTGAATCAGGTTTCAACTCATCCGACTTTTTAAAGAAAATTGCGATGAACACTGCTGCGATGAGCACCAGGACAGCGAGGCCGGCGAAAATCGCAACCCTGTGGCTTTTTCCTTTCAAACTGCCGCCGCTGTCAGAGACGCTTGCGGTCTTTTGTGAAATGTCCGGTGGTGATGCTTCAGGTGCAGTAGTTGCAGATGCGGAAACAGAGATTGATGCTGATACACGACTTGTTACTTCGGGCGCTGGGATGGCAACCGTAGCCCGATCGTCCGCAACCTTGATTTGTCCCCTCAGGGTGCGAGCCAGATCATCCGCGAAGACCTGCGCGTTCTGTGGGCGCCGGAGCGGGTCGAACGAAAATGCGTTGAGCATGAGAATTTGCGCCGCTTCGGGAAGCTCCGGGCGAAATGTCTTTGGCTTGACGATCGCCTGGGATTCCTGAAGTTTCACCAGTTGCTGCATCGCCAGAAAATAATTGGGCGCAGACACGGTGAATGGCAGCCGCCCTGTCACCATCTCGTAAACAATAACGCCGAACGTGTAAATATCGGTTGCTGCCGAAATCGGATTTGATAACAACTGCTCGGGCGAGATGTATGCCTGCGAACCGGCAATGACTTTTACTTCAGTTGCGTCGCCTGCCAGCGAATCGAGGACCTTGGCGATGCCGAAATCGATCAGCTTGATCTGCTCCTGACCGCCGGTCAGCCGCTGAAGCATAATATTCTCCGGTTTGAGATCGCGGTGAAAAACGCCCTGTTGATGCGCCGCATGCAGCGCATGGCCGATCTGATTAACCAGAAGCGCAATATATTCCAGATCCATGCCTTCGACATGCATGACATGGCGTAACGGCTTCCCTTCGATGTATTCCATGACGAAGAAGGGGCGGCCATCTTCGGCTTCATCACGATCGATGACGCGCACGATGCCCGGATGGTTGATGCGGGTCAGCGCCTCGGCCTCCTGAAGGAATTTTTTCTTGAGCCAGAGATTCTGACCTGAAGCATCGAGCAAAAATTTGATCACCACCGGCATTCCATGCAAACGCTCATCGCGCGCCTGGTAAACCACACCTACACCACCTCGTCCCAATTCGCGTTCGATCAGGTAACGACCTTTGAGTTTATTGCCTGTGCTGGGTGGCTGTGACATTTGAAATTGGTGCCGAATATTCGGGGCGGCTAATTGTGATCATCCTTGAGAGAGAATTCAAGAAAATAATGAGAGAATACGAAACAAACGAAAATAACGAAACAAACGAAAGATTTTATGCTTTTTCGGGCAAGTTTAATCTTCCGAATAACAGTTCAACACAAAGGGTCAAAGGGACAAAGGTTCAAAGGGGCATATGGCTTGATTTTTTTCTTCTTTGACCCTTTGTCCCTTTGACCCTTTGTGTTGAAACCGTTTACTAATTTCGACTTTCGATGAAACCTGCCCTATTTTCATATTTTCCTCGTCTCTCCGTGATTCGCCGATTCATAAAGCGCGGTCACCAGCTCTAACGACTTCCTTGCCTCTCGCCCATCGATCATCGGCGCGCGGTTGTCAATCACGGCACGCATCATGTCCTCGATCTGACGGCGATGCCCCTCGTTCGAAATCGCCGCCGGATTCGCCGACCCGTCAGTTATCTGTTCCGCCTCGCCTAGATCCGCATCTTCTCCATCGATCGCCCAACAACTGATCGTATCACCATCCAGAATTACGGTGCCGTGTTCGCCGCTGATTTCGAGTCTGCGTTTGAATCCCGGTTTCGCCGAGGTCGTCGCCTCGATCACACCAAGCGCGCCATTTTGAAAACGCAAAGTGGCGACGAGCGTATCTTCGGCTTCGATATGGGGGTAGCGGAGCGCAGCTCTCATAGTGAAAACAGTCTCAACCGGTCCCATCACCCAGCGCAGCAGATCGACCGTATGAATTGCCTGGTTGATCAAAGCTCCGCCGCCGTCAAGCTGAAGCGTCCCGTGCCACGAACCGGGGGCGTAATATTGTGGCTCACGGTACCACTTCACATATGCATCACCGATCATCAACCGCCCCAGCCTGCCTTCATCAACTGCGCGTTTGAGCCTCTGCACCGCAGGCAGGAAACGCGATTGGAAGATCACGCCCAATCTCACCCCCGCGCTCTCACAGGCCTCAATCAATGCATCAGTGCGTCCGAGATCGATCTCGATCGGTTTCTCAACCAATACGTGTTTAGCTGCTTGTGCGGCCTTGATACCGAGTTCTGCGTGAGTCCCGCTTGGCGTGCAAATGGTGATGATGCGCAGATCCGGGTGTTTGAGGAACTCGTCATAGTTTGTGTAACCGCTGGTCTCGAATCGTGCAGCGAATTCCGCGGTGCGTTTTTCATCGCGTCCGCAGACGGCGACCAGGCGCGCGCCCTTGATTGACTTGATCGCCTCCGCCTGCACTTTGCCGATCAATCCATAACCAACCAATCCAAACCCGATTTCCGTGGTCATCGTAGTTTTCTCCATTGGTCTGAAATCCGGGAGAAGAAGATGGAAAACGGAACAGACGGAAATAACGGAACAAACGGAAAAATCCAATAGAATTTCCGTTTGTTCCGTTATTTCCGTCTGTTCCGTTTTCTATCTTCCTTTCCATAAATACGGAATCCGTTAGCACCGGAAGAATTGAGATTTGAGATTACTCTTGTTAGTCTTACCGCCTCAATCATAGGAGAGCGTCATGCCGATCACTATCTCCGGATTTCATCACGCCGGATTTCTCGTGACTGATGTTGAGCGGGCTGCCGAGTTCTATGAAAAAGTGCTCGGTCTGCTCCTGCTGCCACGTCCGGATTTGGGCTTTCCCGGGCGCTGGTACGATCTTGGCAATGGTCATCAGCTTCATTTGATGAGTGTTACTCAGATGCCCGGACACGCTGACCCGCCACGCCACGACCGTCACATTGCCTTGAATGTCCCAAACGTTCAAGAGACAGAGAGGAAATTGCGTGAGATGAATATTGCCATCAGTTACGGTAGTGGACGAGCAGGCAATCCGCAACTCTTTATTCGTGACCCTGACGGCAATGCGATTGAGCTCAGACCAGGCGCATAAATTTTACTTTCGTAAACCTGAGGATTGAACTATGAACCACTATCGCCAGCATCAGCTTTTCACGACACTTTTATCGATCCTATTAGTCTCCTCCGTAATCTCCGGACAGAGTAAAAAAGAGAGGGATCAGGGCAATTGGACTGTTTTTGGACGTGATGTGTCGGGTTCACATTACAACCCCGATGAAACCACGATCACACCGAACAACGTCACGCAACTTAAACCCAAATGGATCTTCCAGACTGAAGGCGATGTCTCGAGCCAGCCGATCATCGTAGATGGCGTTCTCTTTTTCGGCTCGTGGGACGGCCAGGAGTATGCCGTTGATGCGAAGACCGGAAAGAAGCTCTGGGCCTACGATTGCGGCCAATCGACGAGAAGCGCAGCTGTCTACGCCGGCGGAGTCCTCTATTTCGGCGATATTGCGGGTTTTCTCCACGCGCTCGACGCAAAGACAGGATCCCTGAAATGGAAGAAGCGGGTCGATTCGCATCCTTATACTGTTGCCACAAGCTCGCCCATCTATCATCAGGGTCGCATCTATATCGGCGTTTCATCACACGAAGAAGGGTGGATTCTGCGCAATCCTAAATACGAGTGCTGCACTTTTCGCGGCAGCGTCGTAGCTTTTGATGCCGCCACCGGCGACGAGGTCTGGCGTTTTTACGTAATTCCCGATACGCCGAAAGAACAGGGGAAGGATAAGAAGGACAGGACTATTATTGGTCCATCAGGCGGCGCGGTATGGTCAACGGTCACTCTCGATCCAACAACGAAGCGCGTCTACGTCACCACCGGCAATCAATACTCACAACCGGTATCGAAATATTGTAACGCCATCATTGCCCTCGATATGGTGACGGGCAAAGAGATCTGGTCTTATCAGGCGACGCCAAAAGATATCTGGACTTTCGGCTGCCGAGACAACGTTGAATGCGATGACCTTGATATTGATTTCGGCACAGCGCCGGTCTTCGTCAAAGGCGCCGGAGGTAAGCGATTGGTTGTGGCGGGTCAAAAGAGCGGCTGGGCATACGCGCTCGATCCCAACACAGGCAAGCTCGTCTGGAAAACCGAAGTCGGGCCCGGGGGCAAGCTCGGCGGCATCGAGTTCGGACTGGCGAGCGATGGCGAGCGGATATACGCCGGCATTTCGAATTTTCCGAAGCAAGGGTCGATCAGCGCGCTCGACGGCGCCACAGGAAAAATTTTGTGGCAAACACCTGATCCGACCAACAAAGCCAATTTTGGCCCCATCACTGTAACCGGTAAAGGCGATAACCGGCTGGTGTGGGCCGGATCGGTGAGTGGTTTCATGCGCGCCTACAATGCGCGCGATGGAAAGATTCTTTGGGAGTTCGACACCGGCGGCGCCGTTGGCGGCGGCATCGCTGTTGTTGATGGCACGGTCTACGTTGGCTCCGGCTACAGTTTTCTTCGTATCGGGAAAACGAATAATAAGCTTTATGCTTTCTCGCTTGACGGCAATACCGCATCGGCAAAATGAAGCATTTGATGCCTGCGAATGAAAAGGAAGAGAGAAAACGAAACAGGCGAAAATAGCAAAACAAGCTGATGTCGGGACACTTTTACAAAGCAAGGCTCTTCTACGGAAATGAAATTGGAATACAAAAAAGGCAAAGAGAGCAAAAAAGACAAAAATTCTTGGCCCTTTTGCCTTTTTTGCACTTTTTGCCCTTTTTGTATTCCACCTT
>JAKEHZ010000085.1 GCA_022614735.1 Acidobacteriota bacterium
CTCCTCGGAAAAACAGTTTTCAGTTTTCAGTTTTCAGTTTTCAGTTTTTAGCTCGCGTTTCACCAATAGCTGAAAACTGAAAACTGAAAACTGAAAACTGTTTTTCATCTGGCGTTAATTATAGCCTGTGTGCTTCCCACATTCGCGCTCGAGTCAAAAACACGGAACGCGATGACGTGTGGCCTGGAATCCGGCAATTTCACGGGCACGCGGAAATCTTCACGCTTCGAATCAGCGATTCCGTCAACCGGGAAGAGTGATTTCCACTGTCCGCCATCTAGCTGATATTCGGCGCGGCGGATAATCGAAGTCTTATCAACCGCGCGGAAAATGACCTCAACCTGGTCACCAATGATTTTTGGCGCATCGGCCGAAACAGTAGGCGGTGTATTGTCAATATCGACCGGTTCGGTCTCCTGTTCATCGGCGAGCGCCAGGTCCGCGGGGTTTGATATTGCATCTGATGCCATGACTTTGAAAACATAGCGTCCATCCGGCAAAGCATTCGGTTCGATGGTAAAGTAGGTCTCCCGCAGCCCTGTCTTCAGCTGATAAAACTCTCCACTCAATGCATTCCGATAGTAGACGGAATATTCAACACTATCGCCGTTTCGATCTTCAGTCTGCCAGTCCAAAGATACCGCTCCGCGCTGAAAAGCGCGACGTGGCGGGATCTGCATCATGTTCGGAGTTATCCCGGTTTCGGTCACCGACTGATCTGGGCTGAAGTCTGTTTGAGGTTGCACCAGAGCTGCCTGCAAAGTCACGCCGATTGGAAGAACATTGAGCGAAATAATCTTCGGGGCGATATTTCGCGGCAGGTAGGATATTGTCACTTCACGCAGACGCGGCGATGCCCCACTCGCGCTGCGCTTCAATGTCGCGCGCCATTGAATGTACCGGGCCACCGGACTTTTAATTGCATCCCCTTCTGAATTTGCGACCGTCGCGGACCAATCGCTCCAGGTCGAGTCGGGAGTAGAGGTATTACCGCTGCGAGTCTGCAATTCAATTGCGCCTTCGCCACTCCACGAAACGCGGCCCCAGTTCGCTGTGGTCTGCGCATCGCGCACCGAAGATGTATAAGCCCCGCTCAGAGTTGTTTCACTGCTCAGGCGGAAGAGCTTCCCCAGATTTGATGCCGCCGCGTAAATCTGATTCCCCGATCGAACAAAACGCGACGTCTGCGCTTCAGACGACTGCGCGAGAAGGAGGGGATTTTGAGCAGGTTTGACGCTATAGATTCGACCTTTCTGCCCCGTCCCGACCAATACCTGTCCGTCATTTTCGAGTGCTATTGCAAACGCAACCGTCTCGCGCGAATCCCACAGAGCATCGCCGCTACCCTTGGCATCTATCTTGTAGAGCGCGCTCTTCGGTGGATTGCCACCGCCTGCTGCGGTTGCGGGCGAAGCACCGGCGGCGCCACTCGAATCCACCACCTGCACATCGCTGATCGTGATCGTCACACCTTCATCACCACTTAGTACATTCGTAGGTGATGGCGCTGGTGGAGCAGCAGAAGTATTTGTCGCTCCGCCTCCGGCCGCCTCGGCCAGAGCGAGGACATAAATATCTCCGTTATTTCCGATCGCCAGGTCGCGCACTTCCTTCTGCGACGAATCGAACAAAGTGAAGGCCTTTCCATCAAGTGAAATCCGCAACACCAATCCGCCCGGATCCGTTCCCGCAATGACATTGCCTGACGAGTCGACTCGGAGCGCAGTGATATTGCTCTGAGTTGTTTTGACGAGCGGGGCGCCGGAGCCATCGGCATTGACACGATAGATCGTGCCTTTATCGCCAGTGCCGACCAGTAGGCGACCCTGCAGATCGAAGGCCAGCGACCAGATATATTTTGTCTTCGGCTCGAAGAAGACCCGCGCTTCTCCGCTCGGCGCAATACGATAGACCTTACCGTCTGGGGATGTCCCGGCATAAACGTTGCCCCGTGCATCGACAGCCAGTGCCATGACTGAAAGTTCGGAAGTCTTGTAAAGAAGCGATCCTTTCCCGGCAGCGTCAAATTTGAAGATACGGCCTTCGTTTCCCGTCCCAAGATAAACGTTTCCGAGGTTGTCTGCTGCGGTGGACCAGATGTAGGCCTGCTTGGTATCGAAGACCTCGACCAACGATGGCGCCAGCGTCATCGTCCCATTATCAGCGATCGAAACGCCGCGAGCGTCGCCTTTCTCTACTTCAGCGCGCGTATTGACGCGCCAGAAGACAGGGCCACCCGCCCGTACAGATATGATCCCTATAGATATGAAGAAGGAAGAGAGAATTACAAGGAGAGTTTTACGCATTGTGGTTATTTAATATCCTAATCGATAAGAATCAGAAGGAAGACGGAACAAACGGAAATAACGGAAAAAACGGAAAAAATCATAGATCTTTTCCGTTTGTTCCGTTATTTCCGTTTGTTCCGTCTTCCTCTATGGGTTGACGACATTGATTGTCAACGTCCGCTGTCCCGAGATCACGAAGTCTGCCGGCGGCAGTTCTTTTTCAAGAATCGTTGATGATCGGGTCAGGGTATATCCGCCCGCCGTGCGATCCGAACCGAGCGTGGCGAGTACTGACGGCGGCAGTCCCGGCATCTCTTCATTCTTGATGACCGCGCCACTTTCCGCGCGCGCCAGCCGCAGATACAACCGATCCGACTTGCGAATGCGATTCATCTCACGTACCAGCTGAGAGAGTGATTTTGGCGTAAGTCCGGTCCGTGATTCGGCGGCCTGAAGAGCCTGGCCATCGCTGACAATGATCTGTAATTGGCCGATTGGTGCATCCTCCGGGATCTCAACCAAGAGGCGTTCAACAAATTCACCCCCACCGTCAGTTCGCGCAAAGGCCTGGACCTCTATCTTCTCGCCACGTCTGACCTCAGTGCGATTTATCGATAGGCGATCAAGCTGTCCCGTGCTGCGCGCATCGCGCGAGGTGATGTCATAGACCAGCTTTTCAAACTGGAGGTCTTTGAAGCCGCTGTTGAATAACATGCTGATCGGCTGCGAGACGGCGAAGGCAGCTGCGAGCGGCGCATTGAGCGAGACCGAGAGACGATTCTCGAGGTTGATCTCCTGTTGATTCTTGAGCTGGATCCTTCCACGCAATTGCAAAGTCGAATCGCCCAGAGTCCGCTCAGTCGAGGTGATTGTCGAAAGCACAGTCAACTGCATCAGGATCGGAGTCAGGAAGCGATCCACGACAACTTCAAAATTATAGGTTTGATTGCCCCCTCGGCTCGTCCGCATATTGATCTCGACCGGAATCATCCGCGGCGCGACACCGAGCTCGCCGAATATTCCCGTTGAACGATCTCCGCGCATCGTGCCGACCATCGCCGTTGGATAGCTGAGTTTGAATGAATTCGCGGCCGATGACATAACGGTGACGACTTCGCCCTCGTGCATCGGGAATTCCGAGACGCCCATTTGCAGGAACGGATGGCCGAAAGCGTAGATGCGATTCCCGTCGCGGTAGGTTACAGTTCCCGCCGCCGCCAGTGAATAATCGCCGCGCACCAGCGGGACGACGATTGTCGATCCGGGCTTCAAAGTATTTTCATCGGCTTTCTTCAATTGACCGATATCTGCTGCGCCCGACACACCGGCAACCGGCGCAAAGCCCCACGATTGGAAGAGCGGCGCAAACCGTGCGATGACCTCCGGCGAGACACCCGTAATTGCCAGCGGCGTCGCAATGGGCATCAGAACTTGCGTTCCTGGCGGCGCAGCCGCAGCCTGTGCGCCGAGCCTGCCCGCTGGGCTAAAACTCTTGACAAAATCCTCGAATTCGCGCGAATTTTCATTGAAGGCAATCTCAGAGAATGAAACCGAACGAGGCTGACCGATTTCGTGCTGATCTTTCTGATCATTTCCCTGCTTCTGCTCAAAGACGTCGATCATGTGCTGAATCGGCGTGATGCCGGCAATCGGGTCTTTGGCAAATAGGTAGCCGAATGCCACTGCACCGAGCAACTTGCCGTCAATATAGACAGGTGAGCCGCTCATGCCCGAAAAGACGCCGGTATGCTTAAGATCGTCTCCCAAAAGTTTGGCCAGCACTGCGCTCTGCTGCGGGTTGGGGAAACCCTTGAGCACGCCCAGTATCTCCAATTCGAACGGTTTCGGCTCTGTGCCAACAAAAACCGTGTAGCCGGTGGCGCGCATTCCCTTTTTAACTTTCTCAAGGGGGAAAAACTTATCATTTGGTAAAGGTTGTTTCTCTTTTTCTACAGTCTGTCCTAAAGTGCCCATCGTAAATGCAGCAAGGAAAGGGACAAGCAAAGTCAGCTTCAGCAATCGCCTCATAGGATCTTTACCTCTTTATTTTCAATATCCTCGGTTAGGAGGGACAACGCAAATGCAATATATCATAGATGTGTGCGGATTACGGCAACCTCCGGGTACCCATTGCAGATTTGGGGAAGTTAGGTTCGAATTTAGCATCTGGCTACTCCTATGGAATATCGACAAAAATCAGCAATTTTCGCATATATTCAAGCCGGTGGCCGCAGTTCACGGGTGGGCACAGACAAGACGTGGCTCGAAATCAAGGGCCGTCCGATGATTGAGCAGGTGCTTGGAGCAGCCAGGCCGGTCGTTAATAGTCTCTCAATCGTCATCAATGCGGCCAATCCACAAGCGGAACGCTATGATAGGTTGGCCGCCTATTGGAACGCGCGGGTCATTCATGACTTGCACGACCATCGCGGCCCCCTCGGTGGAATACATACGGCCTTGACCTACTGCAACACGGACGAATCTGCGCTGATCCTTGCCTGCGATATGCCTTTTGTTACAACCGAGTTCCTCGCCTTTCTGGTCGAGATTCATCTCCGCGAAGCAAGCGAATTGACCCTTCCAGTCGATCAAGAGGGGCGATTGCAGCCTCTTGCGGGAGTCTATTCAGCCTCTTGCCTCCCGGCGACTGAGCAAATGTTGACCGAGGATCTGCTGCGAGTGGATGGTCTTTGCCGGCGAGTTCGAACGCGGCATATAGCCTTCCAGGAGTATGCGTCTCTGAGAAATGCAAAAAATCTCTTTCTCAACATCAACTCTTTGGAAGAATACAAATCAACCACGGATTGACACGGATGCGACGGATTTTCACGGCTTTTATCCGCGTTAATCCGTCGCATCCGTGTCAATCCGTGGTTAGTTTTGGTATCCCAATGCCGCCTGTTTCGGTTTAGTTTTAACATTAGGTCCACTTGCCCTCCCCGCGTACCACGGCTAAAATAGTAGATTCACTCATGACCCAATACTCTTTCTGTAGCATTCAATATGGCTATCAATCAGATTACTGTGCGTGGCGCGCGCCAGCACAACCTGAAAAACATCAATCTCGAAATCCCCCGTAATCGTTTGACTGTTGTCACCGGCTTGAGCGGCTCGGGCAAATCCTCACTCGCATTTGACACGATCTATGCGGAAGGACAGCGTCGTTATGTCGAATCGCTCTCGGCCTATGCGCGTCAATTCCTCGAGCAACTCGAAAAACCGGATGTTGACGCGGTCGAAGGACTCTCGCCGGCGATCTCGATCGAACAAAAAACGACTAGTCGCAGCCCGCGTTCGACCGTCGGCACGGTCACCGAAGTTTATGACTATCTGCGACTGCTCTTCTCCTCTATCGGCCAGCCGCATTGTCATAAATGCGGGCGTCCGGTCTCGCGGCAATCCACCGATCAGATCATCCAGAATATCCGTCATCTGCCGGAGGGTGAGCGAGTGATGATCCTGGCGCCCCTCGTCCGAGGGCGTAAGGGTGAATTCAAGAAAGAGCTGGAGAAACTGCAGAAAAGCGGCTTCACTCGCGCCCGAATCGATGGTGAGATGCGCTCGTTGGACGAGGAGATCAAACTCGACAAGCGCCGCAATCACACGATCGAAGTCGTAATCGACCGCCTCTTGATCAAACCGGGAATCGCGCAACGACTTGAAGAATCGGTGAGGACGGCGACCAGGTTGACCGATGGCATCGTCGTCGTTTCAGTCGTCGACGGTGAAGATCGGCTATATTCCGAACGAATGGCTTGCATCTACTGCAGAATTTCGATCCCACAGCTCGAACCGCGTTCTTTCTCGTTCAACTCGGCCTATGGCGCCTGCAAAGAGTGTCACGGGATCGGGACAAAGCTTGAAGTCGATCCGGCCAAGATAGTCATCGATGACTCGATTCCGATTAATCAGTTACGGTTCGTGGGTGACGGGGATAAGGCGACAGATGCATATCTGCGCGAAGCTCTGCTTGCTGTCGCCCGACATTTCGGAAGCGAGCCGGAGACGCCATTCTCCGGGCTCACAAAGAAAGCGCGAGACGCGTTCTTCTTCGGGATGAAAGAGAAGATTGAGTTTCGCTATGGTGATTATAAATATCAGGCCGAGTGGCGAGGCGCGACATCATTTCTGCTCGAAGCCATGCAAAGATTAAACAATGACGGCGACTCGTGGTCTGAAAAAACGCTCTCTTCCCTCGAAGCTTTGATTTCCCCTGTCACCTGTCGCGCTTGCAACGGCGCGCGCTTGCAGCCTGAATCAATCGCCGTCAAAATCAACGGAAAGTCGATAACCGACTATGCCACGCTGCCGATCGAAGGTTCGCTGAAGGCCTTCGCTCAGATCAAACTCAATCCGCGCGAAGAGATCATCGCCGGTAGGATCTTGAAAGAAGTCCGGGATCGGTTGAGCTTTCTGCAATCTGTCGGGCTTGGCTACCTGACGCTCGATCGCCCGGCGGCATCGCTCTCGGGAGGTGAAGGCCAACGAATCAGATTGGCCACGCAAATAGGGTCCCAATTGCGCGGTGTGCTCTACGTCCTGGATGAGCCTTCGATCGGGTTACACCCGCGAGACAATGGGCGATTACTCGATACGCTGACGCGATTGCGCGATCTCGGCAACACAGTCCTGGTCGTTGAGCATGACGAAGAGACTATCCGTCGCGCTGATTACGTTGTCGACCTCGGCCCCGGCGCCGGGACACACGGTGGTGAAGTCGTAGCCAAGGGAACTCCCGAAGACATCGCTCACGTGGAGGCGTCGATCACAGGCCGTTACATCGCAGGCGATCTGAAGATTGAAATCCCGCCGCAGCGCCGCGCTCCCAATGGAAAATCAGTCATCGTCAGAGGAGCGTCGGCGAATAACCTGAAAAATCTCGATGTCGCTTTCCCATTAGGCACTTTCACGGTTGTCACTGGAGTCTCCGGGTCCGGCAAATCGACCCTGGTCGAAGACATTCTCTACCGCGCCATCTCACGCAAGCTCTATCGCAGCCTGGCTGAGCCCGGCCAGCACTCAAGCCTCGAAGGGCTGGAGAATATCGACAAAATCATCGAAATTGACCAATCGCCAATCGGGCGCACGCCGCGCTCGAACCCGGCAACCTATACCGGATTGTTCACGCCGATCCGCGAGCTTTATGCCCTGTTGCCCGAAAGCCGCGAGCGCGGATACAAGCCGGGCAGGTTTTCTTTCAATGTCAAAGGCGGGCGCTGCGAAGCATGCCAGGGAGACGGGCTGAAACGAATCGAGATGAATTTCCTGCCCGATGTCTACGTCACATGCGAGGTCTGTCGCGGCCAACGCTATAACCGCGAAACGCTCGACGTGCGGTATCAGGGCAAGAACATCGCGCAGTTGCTCGACACTACCGTGGAAGAAGCTCTCTTGCTTCTCGAAAACCACCCACAAATCAAACTGAAGCTGCAAACGCTTTTTGAGGTAGGTCTGGGTTACATCAAACTCGGTCAATCGGCAACGACGCTTTCGGGCGGCGAAGCGCAACGCATCAAACTCGCCAAAGAACTCTCCCGCCGCGCCACCGGCCGCACGGTCTATATCCTCGACGAACCGACTACAGGCTTGCACTTTGAAGATGTGCGAAAACTGCTCGACGTTTTGCAGCGCCTGGTCGATCTGGGCAATACGGTCATCATCATCGAGCACAATCTCGATGTGGTTAAGTCTGCCGATTGGGTTATTGATTTGGGGCCGGAAGGCGGTGAAGCTGGAGGGCGGATTGTCGCCGAAGGGACGCCGGAGACGGTGGTCAAGAACAAGAAATCGCATACCGGACAGGCGTTGCGTGCGGTGTTGAATGGCAACATCAATGGTAAATAATGCTGGAAAGCACCATATTTAATGGCAAGTTTCATCTTCCGGATTACAGTTTCAACACAAAGGGTCAAAGGGTCAAAGGGTCAAAGAAGAAAAGAGTCAAGCAGTTATCTCCCTTTGATCCTTTGACCCTTTGACCCTTTGTGTTGAAACTGTAATCCGGAAGATGAAACTTGCCAAGAATCCTAAAGAATTTCCCTTTTCTCTCTTCGGTTCTGATTTGAAAATCTCCGCTACCATCATCGTCCGCAACGAGGAAGAGAACATCGCCGCCGTCTGCGAGACAGTCTCGTGGGCCGACGAAATCGTTATCGTCGATTCTGATTCGACTGACCGCACGATCGAAATTGCCTGCCGTTACACGGACAAAGTTTTCAATCATCCCTTTCGCGGCTACAAAGACAAACACGAATTTGCAGATGCACAAACAACCGGTGATTGGATTTTCTGGATCGATGCCGACGAGCGCGTCACGCCGGAGTTGAAGGCATCCGTCGAAAATCTACGCCGACGCGATCCCGCAATGCTTCCCGATGGTTTCCGCATTGCACGCAGAACGCAATATCTCGGCCGTTGGATTAAATACTCCGGCTGGTATCCCGATTATCAAATGCGTCTTTATCGCAGAGCTGCGAGCTACTGGGACGGTGTCTCACCTCACGAGACTGCGCGCGTTCGAGGTCAGGTCGAAACACTTCATGGCGAATTTCTGCATTACACCAAGCGCAATTTGAGCGAGCATCATCGCGTGCTTGACGAATACACCACGCTCGCAGCCGAGTACCTGGTGAAAAAAAATAGACGAGTACCTGGCATTGATCTCATCATCCTGCCTCTTGCTGCGTTTATCCGGACTTACATCCTCAAGCGAGGTTTCCGCGACGGCGTGCCGGGATTGATTATCGCGATCTTTACGGCTTACAGTGTCTTTCTCAAATACGCCAAAGTCTGGGAGCAATCGCAAAATAAGCGGAAAGAGAAGAATAGGCTGGTCGACTGAGAGATGAAAACTATCATTCTTTGCGGCGGACGCGGCACACGGTTAGGCGAGCATGGCGCGGCTATCCCGAAAGCTCTGATTGAAATCGGCGAGCGGCCCGTCCTCTGGCATCTGCTCAAAATCTACGCGCATCACGGGCTGAACGATTTCATACTCTGTCTCGGTTATCTCGGAGACGCAATTAAACGATATTTTCTGGAGCATCACTGGATCTACTCCGACTTTACTCTGGAGATGAGCAAGACCGGCGATTACCGTTTGCACATACAGGAAGCGGTGACCGAGGATTGGCGTATCACATTTGTCGAGACGGGACTCGACACCAATACGGGCGGGCGCGTCAAACGGATCGAGAAGTACATCGGCGACGACGAGACTTTTTGTGTGACATATGGCGACGGGTTGGCGAATATCGACCTGCCAGGGCTGATCAGGTTCCATCAATCACACGGCAGGATTGCGACACTCACCGGAGTGCATCCACGTTCGAACTTCGGCTTCCTTCAGCTCAATGAGGATAACGCGGTTACTGAATTCACGGAGAAGCCGGAGATGAAGGAATGGATCAATGGCGGCTTTTTCGTTTTCAATCGCGCCGTCTTCGACTATCTCACTGATGACTGCGTGCTTGAACGCGAACCTCTCGAGCGATTGGCACATGCGAGAGAGCTCATGGCTTATCGTCACAACGGCTTCTGGAAATGTATGGACACTTACAAAGATAACATCGAATTTAATCAGCTCTGGGACGCGGGGCGGGCGGAGTGGAAAGTGTGGGTCTGAGATTGGAGAAAGGAAGAGAGAATACGAAACAAACGAAATAAACGAAACAAACGAAAAAATCCTAAACTTTTCGTTTGTTTCGTTTATTTCGTTTGTTTCGTATTCTCTCTTCCTTTAGGAGATTTGAGATGACGTCTTTCTGGAAGAATCGTACCGCTTTCGTCACAGGCGCAACGGGCTTTGTCGGCGCACATGTCGCAAAAAAGCTGGTTGAGCATGGCGCGCGTGTCGTCTGTCTCCAACGAGACGCTGTGCGAGCCAACCCTCTCGATCTCTTTGACCTCCGCAGACGCGTCACGGTGATCAATGGCTCAGTCGATGATCTTGCGCTTATGGAGCGAATCATCAATGAGTATGAGATCGAGGCTGTCTTCCATCTCGCCGCTCAAGCGATAGTGGGCGCTGCCAATCGCTCACCGCTTTCTACCTTTGAATCCAATATTCGCGGCACATATTCCCTGCTCGAGGCCTGCCGGATCAGCCCGACGGTCAAGCGCGTCGTCGTCGCGTCGAGTGACAAAGCTTACGGAACACACGAGAGTCTGCCCTACACGGAGGATTACCAGTTGCTGGGCCTCTTCCCCTACGATGCATCGAAAGCCTGTACAGACATCCTGGCCCGATCATATGCTCACACATACAAAACCCCTGTGGCCGTTTCACGCTTCGCAAACATCTACGGCCCTGGTGATATGAATCTCTCCCGGATTATTCCGGGGACGATTGTCTCCGCCCTGCGCGACGAAGCACCAATCATTCGCAGCGATGGCACACCTGTTCGCGAGTTCGTCTACGTCGAGGATGTGGCAAGAGGTTATTTGCTTCTTGCCGAAAAAATCGAGGAGATGATCGGCAAGGCCTTCAACTTCGGCTCGGGAGAGCCCATCACGATGCTCGATCTAGTCGAACTCATCATTAAACTCTCGGGAAAAACCCTGGAGCCCAATGTGATGCTGCAGAGGAAGATCGAGCATGAAATCGATGCGCAGTATTTATCAGCTGAAAAAGCCCATCAGCAATTGGGATGGCGAGCAGAAGTAAATCTTGACGAAGGGTTGCTCCGGACAATTGGATGGTACCGCGCGCACCTGGACGAAATGCAATAAACAGTTTTCAGTTTTCAGTTTTCAGTTGGGGCTGTTACCACTGAAAACTGAAAACTGTCCTTCCGAGGAGGACAAATGAATCTAGCTCGTCGCAATATGCTTAAACAAAGCCTGGGCGCTGGCACAGCTCTCTGCGCTGCCACGACGCTCCAAAATACGGGAGCATTTGGACAGACCGTTCAAACAGCCTCCCCTCCATCGCGAATTCGCATTGGAGTCTCAACATACTCCTACTGGCATTTCGAGAAAGTGAAGTATCCTATCGAAAAAGTCATCGAGAATGCGGCGCGGCTCGGGTTTGATGGTGTAGAAATTCTTCATCGCCAGATGGAGAGTGAAGAGAGAAGCTACGTTAACAATCTCAAGAGAATGGCCTTCTCGCTCGGCATCGATCTCTTTTTCCTTTCAATCCATCAAAACTTCGTTTCACCGGACAAGTCCAGACGACAACAGCACATCGATCATACTAAACGCTGTATCGATCTGGCTGTGCAGCTGGGCTGTCCGGCAATCCGCCTGAATTCGGGTCGATGGGGGACTATCCCCGATTTTCAGAAGATGCTCGACGCGGGCGGCAAAGAAGACCCGCTTCCGGGTCACACCGATGACGATGCATTTAGATGGTGCATTGATTCAATCAATGAATGCATCCCACACGCAGAACAAGCAGGGGTGATCATGGCGCTGGAGAACCATTGGGGGCTGACAACGACAGTGGATGGCTTGCTTCGAATCTACAAGGCCGTCAACTCACCCTGGCTGAGCATCAATCTCGACACGGGCAATTTCGTCGGCGATCCTTATTCTCAGCTCGAGAGACTCGCGCAATACGCGATCGTGGTCCAGGCGAAGACCTATTATGGCGGGGGTGTTTACTACACGCGCGATCTGGACTATCACCGCATCGCGAAGATCCTGCGTAACGCCGGTTTCAAGGGCTATGTCTCGCTTGAGATGGAGGGCAAAGAAAACGCAGATCAGGCAGTGGCTAAGAGTCTGAAGGTTCTGCGTGAAGCTTTTGCGTGATTACCAAAAAAAGATGCTAGATGCTAGATGCTGGATGCTAGGTGTTCATCCTAGCATCCAGCATCTAGCATCTAGCATCTTTTTCGTTTGTTTCGTTATTTTCGTTTGTTTCGTATTCTCTCTCCGTCTGAGCTTCCCGTGGGATGCCTTCAAGGGGGTAACCCAGCTTTTCGCCGTAATAGCTGTACATCATTCCTGCCATCAAGTCATAGAGGAAATGCAATAACATCGCCGGAATGAGAGAGCCGGTTAGCCAGACAACCGCGTGAAAGCCCAGCGCAAAACCGAAGATCGCAACTATACTTATCCAGCCCTGCATGTAATGGCTGAAAGCGAAAATGCTCGAGGCGATCAATGCCGCTATCCATAATGAACCTGTCAATCGCGCCAACAAAACCCACATCACGCCACGATAGGTGATCTCTTCACCGATCCCGGCTGCCGCGGAGATAAAAACCCAGAGTGACTTCTCTCTCGAATCGCGAGGCATGAACAGATAAACCTTACGCTCACGGTTCTCGACATTGCGTCTCCATCTCGGGAGCATGAACACGATAGCCGTGGCGAGAACGACGACAACAAGATTGACAGAGAGAATGGGATTGAGGGGCATCATTAAGAGCGGAATCTTTTCCATCCATGCCACACTGACAGACACGCCAATGAAAAAAAGATGTTGCAGCAAGACAGCGATAAAAAATTTTTGTCGGGGCGGATATGGAAGTGAAGCGAGTTTCGCGGCAGACCGTACGGCAGCCCAGGGGAGCACTAAACAAAACAAGATCAAATGTGAATATCCCGCTGTGCCAATTTCCTTCATCTCAGTTTTCTGATGCTCCTCCTCTGCAACTACCGGGAGCGCTTGCGCTCCCAGTAGTTGTTATTGTTTCAGGCCGTTGCTGTCACTCCGGGCTGTCATTGAGATAAAGTCTCTCGATCCGATCAATCACCTTCTCCCGATCGAACCTCTCTGTCACGCTGGCGCGCGCCGCAACTCCCAACTTTTCACGATATGATTTGTCGGTTAGCAGTTTAACTAATCCCGCTACCAGCGCCCACTCGTCATCTCGCTCGATAAAAATACCCGTCACCCCGTCCTCGACAAGATCAGCCATGCCCCCAACACGTGTTGCGACAACAGCGCAGCCAGCCGCCATCGCTTCGGCCAGTGCGAGTGAGAATGCTTCGTTCTCTGAGACCGCGGCAACGATGTCGAGTGCGGCAAGGTGTGACTGCAATTCCTCGACGAAGCCAGTGAAACGCACCTGTTTATCAATGCCGGCTTTAGCCACCATCTCGCGCAATTGATTGGCATATTCCTCATCGTCCGGCCCGGGTTCTCCGATGATCAGAAAGTCGGCATCTGTCCAATATCTCTCCTTGATCAAATGCCTGGCGGCGCGGATGAACAAATCCTGGCGTTTGAGCGGCGTAAGCTGACCTACAATGCCTACGGCGAGACGCCGCGTGAGACCCAGTCTCGAACGCGCCTCTTCTCGGCTAAGATTTCCTTCGACGCGCGCACTAATCCAATTCGGAATTACAACCATGCGATCAACAAACATCGGGAAGGCCAGAGCCAGCTGCTGGCGAACGCTCTCCGATACGGAAATCAAGGCGCTAGCTTCAGCCAACGCCCACGCATAAATCGTATTCGATTTAATCGGGTTGAAATGATGACGTGTCAGAAAAAAACGCACGGGTCGGGCCATCCGTGCGGCAATGCCGCAAAAGGTATAATCTCGCGCGACGTGAGCGTGCATGACATCGATCTTTTGGCCGCTAATAATCATGGCCAGTTGCTGCGCGCTAACTATATCGAGCGCATTGCGCAGTCCCAGTTCGTGCCACTGCACAGCCCCGTCGGCCAGCGCATCGCGCAAAGGGCTGTTCCGTCGCACGGCGAGATGTAGTTGATGGCCGCGCTCGATCATCGCCCGCGTCAGTTCAATGACATGACGCTCACCGCCGCCGAGGCTTTCAGCGGAACAAACCTGTAGAATCTTCAGAGGTATTGTCATTATGATTGGTCTGAATTTAACGCAAGCTGAAAAAGGATGCTATCGTGACTGACATAAATCTGCCATTTATGTATTACGTTTTCTTCGCCTCTATCTTCGGTCTAATCATCGGCAGCTTCCTCAACGTTGTTATTCATCGCATCCCGCGCGGTGAATCGATCGTCTCTCCCGGCTCACACTGCCCGGCTTGTAGAAACCCAATCGGCGCTTTCGATAACATCCCATTGCTCAGTTATGTTCTATTGCGCGGACGCTGCCGCAATTGCAATATTCGAGTCTCATCCGTTTACCCTTTTGTCGAAGCGATCACTGCCCTGCTCTTCATCGCTATTATTCTCAAGTCGGGGCCGTCCTGGCAGGCAATGCTTGAGATGATTTTCGCTTGCGTCATGCTGGCGCTCGTCTTTATCGATGCCCGGCATCATCTGCTGCCAAACATGATCACCTATCCCGCCTTCCTCTTCGCGCTCGCTGCAGCGACCGTGCTTGGTGGATTGGGTGATTGGGCTTCAGGCACGATTGGGATCTCGATAGTGATCCCCGCGCTCGAGCTGGGCATCAGTCCCTTGCGCGCTGCATTGATCGGAGGATTTCTGTTTGCCCTTGCTGCTCCCGGATTCTGGTTGCTCGATCGCCTCGATCTGGTTCTTTTCAACAAGTATTTCGAGTGGGAAGAAATGAATGAAGAGGGTGAAAGAGATGAAGAGGCGATCGAGAGTCGCTATCGTCTCACAATCTATGGAACGATGATCGCTGGATTGCTCGTCGCCGCCGGCTGGGCATTTGCTGTCATCTATTTTTCACCGAACGAGCCGCAGGCTTTTGATGATGCTTACAAGGGTTTGCTTGGCGCAAGCGGGGGGGCGCTTCTCGGAGGCGGGCTGATCTGGTGGTTGCGTGCAGTTTACTTTTACATTCGGGGCTTTGAGGGGATGGGGCTGGGTGACGTCAAGATGATGGCAATTGTCGGCGCGTTTTTAGGCTGGCGGGGTACGTTTGGCGTCCTTCTCCTCGGTTCGATCATCGGTGTGGTTGTCGGCTCAATCCTGGCGTTTCGCGGTAAACAGGGATTTAAAACTCCGCTGCCGTTCGGAGTTTGTCTGGGTATCGCGTCATTAATTGTGCTGCTGATCGCAAAACACTGAGGCCGCCAGGGATTGCGGATTGCGGATTGCGGTTTTAAAGAGGACTAGTACCTGAATTGCTGAATTCTTATCAAATCCGCAATCCGCAATCCGCAATCCGCACTCCGCACATCC
>JAKEHZ010000086.1 GCA_022614735.1 Acidobacteriota bacterium
GGATGCGACGGATTAACGCGGATAAAATCCGTGAAAATCCGTCGCATCCGTGAAAATCCGTGGTGATTTGCCATCACTTTCTGAGGCATTACCATAAATCGCTACAACGGCTTGCCGAAAGAGGATCCGCAGGTTAGCATGCGAATTGGTTCGTTCACACATTTGTTTCTCATATCACAACTAGGATCGCCGAAATGAATTCATCTCGTTTGTTTGTCGAGTTGCGACCGCTGACGCTGTTTTCGTTTTTGATTATTTCAACAGCAGTCAGCCTCTCATTAATTGCATGTCAGCCGAAGACAGTTTATCCGGTTGGAACATGGCGAGGGTTCGTCAAGAATCCCTCGGGAGAAGAAGTTGCCTTCACATTAGAAATAAAACGTGAAGATAGCCAGCTCGTTGGCTCGCTCATCAATGGGGATGATCGTACGACATCGACCAGCGGGTCATTCGATGGGAAAACGCTCAAACTCCGCTACGACTTCTACGATGGGGAGCTGACTGCGGCTGTTGACGGTGATCAGATGCGTGGGACATTCGATCGTCAATGGGGAAAGAAAATCCTCAAACGCGAACTGAGCGCCTCGCGAGGCGATGCGAATGTGACGTCATTAAACTCCGGAAGCGTTGGCGCTGAAATTAACGGTGAATGGGTGTTGCGTGTAGGCGAGGCTCCCAAGCAAAGCTTCTGGCGCGCAGCCTTCAAGCAGCAGGGCAGGGAAGTGCGCGGTACGATTATGCCGATGAGCGGTGATTGGGGGGAATTCACAGGCGCGTTTGAGAACAATCAACTGACACTCAATCATTTCGACGGCATCAACTCGCGCATCTACAAAGCCCGGCTGACGCCGGAAGGAAAGCTCGATGGGTATGTTGATCTGGGTCTCTTCAGTCCGAAACGTAATGTCGTCGCTGAACGAATTGACGTAAAGAACAAGGAGATAGTTGCGACTCTGCCCGATCCGAATAATTACACACGGATGGCCAACAGGGCAGAGCCATTGCGTTTCAGCTTTCCTGACCTGGATGGAAAGGTCGTCTCATCGAGTGATGATCGTTTCAAAAACAAAGTCGTTGTCGTTTCAATCACCGGGAGTTGGTGCCCGAACTGCCACGAAGAAGCGCCGGTACTACAGGAATTTTATGATCGTTATCGTGCACAAGGATTAGAAGTCGTTGCGCTGGCATTTGAGTACACCGGTGATGCGTCGCGCGATTTAAAGCAGTTAAAAATTTTCAACAAGCGTCACAACATTACTTACCCCACGCTGCTCGCTGGCTCGACCGAGGAAGGTGAGATAGGGCGCAAACTTCCGCAGCTCGTCAATTTCGGCGCGTATCCGACAACGATCTTCATCGGGCGCGACGGTTTGGTGGACCGCATCCACGCAGGTTTTGAGGGTAAAGCAACCGGAGAGCGATTCACGAAGCTGAAGGCTGAGTATGAAGAGTTGATCAAAGATTTATTGGCGGGAAGAGAGCTATAACAAAAAGGAGAAATGATGAAGGCAAGCAAGATCAACCGTCGCGAGTTTATCAAACAAAGCGCGGTAACGGGCGCGGGCGCCGGGCTGACTCTGGGGTTGAGTAATCGCGCACGCGCTTCAAACGTTGAATATGATCGAAACGACAGCCCGAATGAGCGCATCACGATAGGATTCATCGGAGTCGGCGCGCGCGCGCAGGACGTGATGGATGATGTGCTGAATCTCCCGGGCTTCGAGGTCGTGGCGGTTTGTGATGCTTATCAAGGGCGCATTCAGCGGGCAGTCGAACGCACCGGCGGTCGCGCAAAGGTTTATAAAGACCATCGTGAGCTGCTTGCCGCGCCGGGCATTGATGCCGTCTACATCGGCACCCCGGATCACCTGCACAAAACGCATGCTGTTGCCGCGCTCGAAGCAGGAAAAGATGTCTATATCGAAAAACCGCTGACTTACACGGTTGACGATGGCCTGGAGATCATTGCTGCTATAAAGAAGACGGGACGTATTCTGCAGGTTGGCAGCCAGAACGTCAGCTCGCCGATTCAGATGAAGGCAAAAGAGATCATCGAATCAGGCCGGCTCGGCCAGATCACGATGATCCGTTCCACAACCAATCGCAATACTGCCGGCGGGGCATGGATCTATCCGATTCCGCCGGATGCCAACGAGCAGACTGTCAACTGGGAAATGTTTCTAGGCAACGCGCCGAAACACCGATTCAGCCTCGAACGCTTCTTCAGGTGGCGGTGTTACAAAGACTATTCCGGCGGAATCGCAACTGACCTCTTCGTTCACACGATGACGACGATACATTATGTGATGGGCGCTCAGGCTCCCGAGTGTGTAATGGCTGCAGGGGACCTTTACCGCTGGAAGGATAGCCGCGACGTGCCGGACACGCTCAATGCGATCTTGCAATATCCCGAAGGGTTCACGGTGAACCTGAGCGCGACTTTCAATAACCAATCGGCGAGTGAACGGAGCATAGAGATCCTGGGCACAAAAGGCACACTGGCGATTGGACGCGAGCTGACTCTAACGCCCGAGAATCCGATTGATGACAATGGCTGGATAGTCGGTTCATGGCCGCGCTCTCTCGAAGAAGCCTATTATAAAGATCCGAAAATCCGCGAAACGGAGATGCCCCAGAGATGGGATCCGAAAGTGATTCAAACAGAAGAAAGCTGGCGAGGCCTGGGGAGAAACTCGACAGCTCTGCATTTCGAGAGCCTCCAGAAAGCGATCAAAGAACGAAAGCAACCGGTTGAGGATGTTTTTGCCGGACATCGCGCCGCCGCCGTCGCACATATGATCAACATCTCGGCAAGTAAGAAGAAGCCTGTTTACTGGGACCGTTCGCGTGACAGCGTCAAAGCTTAAATCGAGGCACAACGGCATTGCGGATTGCGGATTGCGGATTTTTCATCTGCAGGGATCGAGTTCAAAACGAAACCTGGAAACGACAAATCCGCAATCCGCAATCCGCAAATGGAGGTTCAGCAATGGAGAAATTGACTCAGTTTGCCATTCTCCTTCTCTTTTCGGTCATCTTCGTCTCTCCTGCACTCACCCAGCAAAACCACAACAACCATCTCGATGAATTGAAACGCGAGGCCGTCATCGAGGTGGACAAGCTGCAAGTCTTCACGCAGCAGATGGTCGATCAGATTTTCAGCTACAGTGAGCTGGGCTTTCAAGAATACGAAACCTTTAAATATCTCACGGGCATTCTCGAGAAGAATGGGTTCAAAGTCGAACGTGGCGTGGCTGGAATGCCAACCGCATGGGTGGCGACATGGGGCAGTGGGAAGCCTGTCATCGCATTCATTACGGATATCGACTGCATTCCGAAAGCCTCGCAGAAGCCCGGCGTTGCTTACCACGATCCGATCGTTGAAGGCGCCCCCGGTCATGGAGAAGGCCACAATTCAGGAATGGCCGTGAACGTCACCGCTGCGATCGTACTGAAGCAACTCATGCAGAAGAACAAGATCGCGGGCACTTTGAAACTTTTTCCGGGTGTCGCTGAAGAGTTGGTTGCGGCGAAGGCTTTCTTCGTGCGCGCCGGTTTGTTCAAAGATGTTGATATTGTTCTCGGCTCTCACGTTGACAACGAATTCGCGACTTCATACGGGCAGAGTGAACGCACGAGCGGATTGGTCTCGGTGCAATACTATTTCCATGGCAAAGCTGCACATTCGGCAGGTGCTCCCTGGTCAGGTCGTAGCGCACTTGACGCCGTTGAAATAATGAACATGGCCTGGAATTTCAGGCGCGAGCATCTGCGGCTGCAACAGCGTTCGCATTACGTAATCATCGATGGCGGCGATCAGCCGAACGTCGTGCCTTCGGAAGCAGGTGTCTGGTATTACTTCCGGGAACTCGACTATCCCAAGATTAAAGAGCTATACGAGCTGGGGAACAAATTCGCCCAAGCCGCGACGATGATGACCGATACGACTGTGACTCAACGTACTGTAGGTTCCGCCTGGCCTTCGCACTTCAACAAAGTCGTCGCCGAAACACAGCAAAAGAACATTGAAAAAGTTGGAACGCCTGAGTGGAGCGAAGCCGATCAAACGCTCGCCAGGGCCTTACAGAAGGAGATCGGCGCAAAGGTTGACGGTTTGAAGTTGAAAGTCAAACCGCTCGAACCGCCGAAAGAGCCGGTTGGCGGCGGCTCGGATGACATCGGCGACATCTCGTGGAATTGCCCGACGGTCTATTTGCGCTTCCCGGCAAACATCCCGAATCTGCCGGGCCACGCCTGGCCGAACGCTGTTGCGATGGCAACACCGATTGCCCACAAAGGCTCAACTGCGGGCGCGAAGGTACAGGCGATGACTACACTCGATTTTTTGTTCTCGCCTGAGCTGGTCAAACAGGCATGGGATTACTTCCATAATGTGCAGACTAAAGAGATCAAATACCAGCCACTTATAAATCCAATCGATAAGCCAGCAATTGATCTAAACAAAGAAAAGATGGAGAAGTTCGCGCCCCATCTGAAGAGGTATTATTACGATTCGACCAAATACAAAACTTACCTCGAACAGCTCGGCATTCAGTATCCGACGGTTGGAAAAAAATGAGTGGCGTCTCGTTTGAGATCAGCTAACTGACAACTGAAGTAACTGACAAAGGAGAAACCAATATGAACCGCTACTTGATAGTAATGCTCGCCGCCGCGTTTGTGGGTTCCACCCTGTACGCACAATCTGACAACCCACTCAGCACTGAAGTGAAGGGAGCCTATACAAATATCAAGAACAATGTTCTGAAGGCTGCCGACAAAATGTCTGAGGAGAACTATGGTTTCAAGGCCACTGCCGAGGTGCAAACTTTCGGTCAGCGCATCGCCCACATCGCTGACGCTAATATGCGCACTTGCGCAGCCCTGAAAGGCGAGCAGAAAAACCTGGGAGCGGCTACTAAAACCACAAAGGCCGACCTGATGGCTGCTCTCAAGGAATCGTTTGCCTACTGCGACGGCGTCTACGATTCAATGACGGACGCTGACGCCATGAAGATAGTCAGCACGGGCCGAGGACAGCGATCGAAACTCGCGGCTCTGTGGGGCATTGTCTCTCACGATAACGAGGTGTATGGCACTATAACCGTATACATGCGTCTGAAGGGCGTCGTCCCGCCGTCGAGCGAGGGCAAATAGTCCTCCCGAATGAGCCTTATTAGTTGATGATTTCAACACAAAGGGTCAAAGGGTCAAAGGGTCAAAGGGTCAAAGAGGGATATGAGATTCATTTATTTCTTCTTTGATCCTTTGACCCTTTGTGTTGAAACTGTTAGTCAAAGCAGCGCATGAATGAGACTCGGCCACCAAAGTTTACAAGTATTTGTAATTTCATCTCAGTCTACCTGACCCAACCGATCCAAACCTAAAGCAGTCCGAAGATCTGTATTCCTCTACAGATTTTCGGATAGCTACTTCGTTACTTGCTCCATACGAATTTATTTAATTGCTTAATAAATGTCTGGTTTAGCTATAAAGCAATAGATAATTTTAAATGGAACGTTGATTGCTGAATAGAAGTCTCCAAGCTACTGCCTTCAATGTAAAAAGATTTCAAAATAAATTGATTTCGACCGACCCCTAAGAGCTTGTAAGGAGGAAATATGGTGAAAAGTATTGGACGGCTTCTAATTTCGGCTGCAATGATGTTAGTCGTTTCGTGGCAAGCCCTTGCCCAGACGACCGGAACTATCTCTGGTATCGTAACCGACGTGCGTCAGGCAGTTTTGCCAAATGGCAAAGTGACGGCGCGCAATGTGGATACGAACTCGAGTCGCGTCGCTACGACTGACAGTGAAGGCCGTTATCGGTTCCAGAACCTGCCAACCGGTAATTATGAGATCACAGTTGAGGCATCAGGCTTCGCAAAGTATGTGCGTTCCGGCATTACGCTCGTGCTCAATCAGGACGCAGTCATTGACGTGCCAATGAAACCTTCGACAGTGACCGAAGTTATCAACGTGACGGAGAACGCTTCACTTCTCAACACCAACAATGCAGAGGTCGGAGTGCGCTTCGATTCCAAGCGCATCGCCGAGCTTCCGCTGGCTACCAACCGTAACGTCTATAACATCGCATTATCCGCCGCCGGCGTGAGCCAGTTGGGCGCCGGGCAGCAGACCTTCGCGGGAGGCGGCCTGGAAGCGACCGGCGGCATCAGCTTTTCAGCCAACGGAGGGCGCGTCCGTTCGAACAACTTTATGATTGACGGACAGGACAATAACGATTTCGGCGTCGCCGGGGCGACTGTGCCGCTCAACAATCCCGATCTGATTCAGGAAGTCCGCCTCGTTACAAATCAGTTCTCCGCCGAGTACGGGCGTAACGGCAGCGCAGTTTTCAACGCGATCACCAAGAGCGGGTCGAACAGTTATCACGGCTCGGCCTTCTGGTTTCACAATGACAACCAGCTCAATGCGCTCAGCAACACCAACAAGGGTGCGGGCCTCAGAGAAGCGCCATTCCGCGTTGAGAACCAAGTCGGTGGTACTTTCGGTGGCCCGCTCCCCTTGCCGCGCTTCGGCCAGGGCGGGCCGGGCTACATCAGCGGCAAAGATCGCACATTCTTCTTCTTTTCGCTGCAGCGGTGGTTCGATCGTCAGCTTGGAACCGGAACGACACTCAATGGCGCGCCGACGGAAGAAGGAAGGCAGATCTTGCAGAGCGTGGCGGGCAGTCGTCCCCAGGTCGCCGCGCTCCTGAAATTTCTGCCCGCGGCGCAAGGGCCGTGCTCGCCCGCGTGCAATCCTGCCCCTTTCACTTTGAACGGCGTGACCTACAGCGTGCCGCTTGGCTCGCTCGGAGGCTCGCAGCCCTCGAAGTTCGACGATTGGCAGTGGTCATTTCGCTTAGATCATCGTTTGAGCGAGAATAACTCACTCAGCGGGCGATACATCTATCAGGACAGCGCGACTGCCGGCATCAACTCGCAGATCACGCCGCCCGGGTTTTCATCGCTCGCCGGCCAACGCTCTCAGGGTGTGAATATCCAGATGACGAGCGTGGTCAACTCGAAGCTCGTCAATGAAGCGCGCGCCGCATTCCTGCGCCTGAATTCGAGCAACCAGGCGCTGACACCGAGCGCCGAAGAAATTCCTTCGATTGAGCTGACCGAATTGGGCCTGGCTCAATTCAACGCCGCGACGAACCGCACCGGGCTTGGTCTGGCAGTCAACCTGCCGCAATCGACGGTCAGAAACACCTATCAATTGCAGGATAACCTGTCATACACGACCGGCGGGCATTCGTTCAAATTCGGCGCCGACATTCACCGCAGCCAGCTCCATCAGCTCTTCAAACCGACGGTACGCGGACGTCTCGCTTACACGACGCTCAACCGTTACGTCAACGACGTTGCGAACACGCTGATCATCAACAAAGACCTGCAAGGCGTGGCGAGGATTCTTCACCTCGACTGGTACGACTTTTTCTTCTTTGGCCAGGACGAATGGAAGATCAAACCGAATTTCTCTCTGACTTTCGGTTTGCGCTACGAGTTGCCGGGCCAGCCGATTCAAGACCTGGTTGCCTTCAACGCTCCGGTGCTTGCCGCGGCCGGCAACGATCCGCGCTACAAACTGGAGCCGGTGCCGGGTCGTGACTCGAACAACTTCCAGCCACGTTTCGGTTTCAACTGGAACATTCGCACGAGCGGAAACGGATTGCTTGGCGCGCTCTTCGGTCGCGACACGACGGTGCTGCGCGGAGGTTATTCGCGCACGAACGATTACACCTACACCAATATCGCGCTGAACATCTGGAGCTCATTCCCCTTCGTCGCGGCAGTCAACTTGCCGACACAGCCGCAAACAGTCGCTCCGGGCGGCAATGGAATCATCAATGCCTGGTCGACATTGCAAAATCCGCCCTTCAATCCGACTACGCTTGCGCGCACGATCGTCTCGGATGACTTCCGCTCGCCGGTCTACGATGCATACAGCCTTGAGATCCAACGCGAGTTGTCGGCCGATCTCATCCTGCGCGCCGGCTATGTCGGCTCGCGCGGCACGGGACTCTTCCAGACGATCGACGGCAATCCGACCCTGCCCTTTTCAACTCAGCGCGTCAATCCGGCGCTCGGCACGGTCCGTTTGCGAGCCAACGCTGCTTCGTCAACCTATCACTCCTTACAGGTCAGCGTCGATAAGCGCCTGAGTAAGAACTTCAGCGCCGGTGTGCACTACACCTATAGCTCGTTCATTGATACGGCATCGGAGATCTTCAATCCATCGGGCGCGGAAGTGGCGGTCGCGCAGGATTCATACAATATCCGCGCCGATCGTGCTCGTTCGACCTATGATCGTCCGCACCGCTTCTCGGGCAATGCGGTTTACGAGTTTCCGTTTTTCCGTGAACAGAAGGGCGTAGTCGGACATCTACTCGGTGGCTGGCAGGTCAATGCTTTCTTCACGCTGCAGAGTGGAGCGCCGTTTACCGTGCTCAACGGCTCGGATCCGACGGGAGCATTAACCGGCATTTCCGGACTGGTCGGAGATGCGATCCGTCCAAACCTCAACACAACCCTCGATCTCTCGAATATGACGATTCCGGAAATCCTCGCAGCTGGTGGTGCGCGTCTCTTCCGTACGCTGGGACCAGGCGAGCGTATCGGCAATGTGGGTCGCAACACCCTGCGCGCCGATGGAATTAACAACATCGATCTGGGATTCCTCAAGAACGTGAGGGTAAGTGAAGGCAACTCACTGCAAATCCGCGCCGACTTCTACAACGCGACTAACACGCGTAACTTCGGCATTCCCGACGGCCGCGTTACTTCTGCGGCCTTCCTCAATCAGTGGGGTACCAACGGAGGCAACCGGCGTATCATCCTTGGCTTGAGATATACCTTCTAAGTGGAAGGAAGAGAAAAACGGAACAAACGGAAATAACGGAACAAACGGAAATTTTATAGATCTTCCGTTTGTTCCGTTATTTCCGTTTGTTCCGTTTTCTCTCTTCCGAAATCGCCTTTGCTGCCGTGTGATAATTCAATAGAATCTCGGCCATGGCCTCTCTTCTACCTATCAGGTTTGCTCTCTTTCTTCTACTTCTGCCTTGCGCAATAGTTTCAGCCGGGCAGAGAGACGCATCGATCTTTCTGCAGATAATTACCCTGAAGACGCAACCTGAACTAGAACAGGTAATGGGCTTGTTGAGATCGGGCGGGCAATTCGATGAACTTGCCCGAAAATACTCGACCCACGCGACTGCCGCCGGCGGGGGATACTGGGGGCCTGTCCGTCTCGCCGAGCTGGCCGGTGAAATCAGGCCTCAGATTGAGCGGGCAGAGCAGGGCGCTCTGATCCACTTTTTTCACACATCGCTGGGCTACACTATTTTGCGGAAGTTAGCCCCGGCCGTTGCCAGGCAAGCCCTTTTAGAGCAGGCTCTCCAACGCGGCGCTGCTTCCCTGCAACGCGGCGAAAAAGACCTGGCGCGAGCGGAATTGAAGAAAGCCGTCGCTCTCGATCCGAACTCTGCTGCCGCTCATCAAATGCTTGGTCAGGCTTACCTGCTGCAAAACACCTATGAAGCGATGGGCGAAGCCAAATCGGAGCTGGTCCAGGCACTCGCTCTTGATCCGAGCCTGATCTGGTCCAGGTTCTACCTCGCCCGAATCTATCTCGATCTTGGTCAGCCGCGGAAGGCGAAGGAGCAGTTGGAAGCTGCTCTCAGCACACGCCCTCACATTCCTCACCTGCTTTCGCTGCTGGGTGAGGCCAACCGCCAGCTCGGCAATCCAGCGCTCGCTGCAGAACAGAACCGTAGGGTGTTGGAGATTGACCCGTCTTTTTTTGCCGCCCGCTATTATCTGGGTCTGGCCTATCTGGAACTCAAACGGGAGGATGAGGCGATCCGCGAATTGGAAGCGGCGGCGAAATCGAATCAACCCATCCCCGATCTTTACCTGACACTCGGGTCGGTCTATTCGCAGAAAGGCGATCTGGAAAGAGCAGTCAGCCTTTACCAAAAGGCAGTGGCTGTCGCTCCCGACCGTGCGGAAGGTCACCTCAAGCTAGGGCAAGTTTATCGCCGAAAGAGACTGTTGGCGCAGGCGCTCGAAGAGTTGCGCCTTGCGATGCCTGAGGGCAGGCAATTCCTCAGCACCCCGTACTACCAGCAGCTTCAGGCCGAGATCTTTTTCGAGCGCGGCCTCACTTATCAGGAGCAAGGCGTTTTTGCTCAGGCAGTCGAAAACTACACAAAAGCGATTGAGTTTAAGGAGAATTATGGTGAGGCCTATCGCCAGTTGGCCGAAGCTCTATTCCACCAGGGAGAATACACCCGCGCCCTTGTAAACGCGCTGAAAGCCGAGGAGCTCAAACATCCCGTTGAGCCATCTCTGCGCGAAAAAATCAAGGGTAAGGTCAAGCAATGAGTAATGCCTAAGTAAGTAGTGGAATTCACCACGGATTTACACGGATGCGACGGATTTTCACAGATTAAATCCGTGAAAATCCGTCGCATCCGTGTAAATCC
>JAKEHZ010000087.1 GCA_022614735.1 Acidobacteriota bacterium
CAGAATGTAGCCTGGGGTGTAGCGTAGCGCAGCGAAGCGAAACCCCAGGTTAGTGATCACCGTTGTGCCAGCCCGCGTAGCGGGCGACAGAGAATCGGTAATGGCAGATGAGATCGTGAGGTCTGTCGCCCGCTACGCGGGCTCGGATCTCAACCCAATCGTTAACCCCGGGTTCCGCTTCGCTTCACCCGGGGCTACACTCTTGCGCCCGCTACCGCGGGCTGAGTGCGAAAAATCTTTTTCATATAGGCTACAGATGCTAGGTGAGCGTCCTAACATCCAGCATCTAGCATCTATCATCTTTCTTCATCTAAATCATTCAGTCAACGTAAAGGAACTCGTTTAGGTTGATGATCGCGTGGCAAAAATCACGCAAAGCCGAGGCTTCCGGTCTTTCGTTCTTGCGCTGCGCATATCCGTCAGCCTGAGATTTGAGGAATGCCAATGCCCAAACGATCTCTTTCTCGTTCGGCCTTCTACCCAGGGCGATCTTGAAAGCGTGAACTACCTGCGCGCGTTTATTGCTGACGGCCGCGCGCTCAACACGTTCCGCAAAATATCCTGCCTGCTCGAGGACAAATTCATTGTTCATCAAAGCCAAAGCCTGCGGAGAGACTGTCGAAACTGCGCGAGCCGGCGCGGTGACTGTCGTCGCCGGGCAATCGTAGACTTCGATCAGAGGCACAAGCACGGATCGCTTGACGAAGATGTAGACGCTGCGTCGCCAGACGTCCGGGCCTTCTTTCGCGTCAAGCGGCCATCGCGGACGCGAACCAGTATTGACAACATCAGGATCGATCCGCGGATAAATCCCCGGGCCATACATCGCTCGGTTCAGCCTGGCGCTCACTGTCAGAATGCTGTCACGAATTATCTCCGCTTCGAGCCTCCGCGGATTCATCCGCCAGAGCAATCGATTCTCCGGGTCTTTTGCTGCGGCTTGCTGATGATATTGGCTCGATTGTCGATAAGTATTTGAAACAAGAATCAGACGATGGATCTCTTTCCAACTCCAGCCACGCTTGAGGAACTCGGTCGCGAGCCAATCGAGCAACTCCGGATGGCTCGGGCGATCACCTGTGAGGCCGAAATCACTCCCCGTTTTCACAAGCCCCCTGCCGAAGTGGTATTGCCAGATCCGATTAGCCACGACACGCGCAGTCAGCGGATTGTCCGGACTCGCAATCCAATCAGCCAGCTGCTTGCGTCGATTCTTCAAATCGATGCCGGTATCGCCTGTCAGGACCTCTGGGAATCCCGGTTGAACTTCTTCGCCCTTTGTGCGCCAGTCGCCGCGTTTGAGCAAGAATGCTTTGCCGGGCTCTTCTTTGTCGGTGATGCCCATTGCTGAAGGCATTAGTTTCGGTCGAGTCTTGTTGATCCTGTCAATCTCCTTCTGATACTCCTTGCGCTCTCGAAGATCTTCAGGCGCAAGCAATGCCTCGATCTCCTCAGGTTGAAGCTTGACGTCTCTGGCAAATCGTTTCGCAGTCTCTTCACGATATTGTTCTCGTGTTTTGCCCTCAAAGCCGCCGGTCGTCTCCGTCAGGCGAACGTGAAATTCAACCTTTTCAGCCAGCAGTTTTTCACGGACAGACTTTTCGAGAACGGCAATCTTATCCTTGAACGGCTTTTCCAGTGCATCGATCTCTTTTTGCTTTGCGCGGTAAGACTCTACTTCTGTTACTGGAGCCATTACTTTATCCGTTTTCTGAAACGGGAAGAAGACCGCTTGCATTCGATAGTAATCGCGCTGCGGAATCGGGTCATACTTGTGATCGTGACAACGCGCACAGCCAACTGTCAGGCCAAGAAATACTGACGATGTCGTTGTCACCATATCATCGAGCTCATCCATCCGGGTCTCTTCGTTGTTCGCATTGTCAACAGTCGGACCGTTGCGGCAGAAACCAGTTGGAATCAGAGCCTCGGGATCGTTCGGTTTGAGTTGGTCATTCGCAAGTTGTTCGCGGATGAATCGACCATAGGGCTTATCTTCATTGAATGACCTAATGACGTAATCTCGATAACGCCAGGCGTGTGGCCGGTCATAATCAAATTCGTACCCGCCGCTATCGGCATATCGCGCCAGGTCGAGCCAATGACGTCCCCAACGCTCACCGTAGTGTGGGCTGCTGAGCAATTTCTCAATGACACGCGCGTAGGCCGCGCGAGACGGGTTTTTCAAAAACTCCTCCATCTCTTCAGGCGAGGGAGGAAGTCCGATCAAGTCGAAATAGAGACGCCGCAGCAACACGCGCGGTTCTGCCGGCGGCGATGGCTGCAGACCCTTTTGTTCCAGACTGCTCAGAACAAATGAATCTATCTCATTCCGCACCCACAATCGATTCTTCACCGCAGGCACGACAGGAGGCGCTGGCTTCACAAAAGACCAGAACTGCCGGTCATGTTCGGTTATAGAATAGCCGGGCTGTCGCACTGGAAGCGTTTCGGATGCAACTACGGCCGAGTTAGATGTGAGACTGTTGATCCATTGGGCAATAACTGCAATTTCCCGGTCACCAAGCTTGTCCAAACCCATTGGCATTTCAGGCTCTTCTTTATGTGTAATCAGCTTGTAGAGAAGACTCTTTTCCGCATTGCCGGGAACAACTGCAGGGCCACGCGCGCCGCCTTTTAAAATTGTCTCTTCGCTGCGCAGATCAAGTCCGGAACGCTGCAGCCGCGCACCGTGACACATCAGACAGCTTCGTTCAAAGATCGGCGCGACCTTCTGCTTGAAATCATCAGACGCCACACCAGGTTTTTGTGAAGCGAAGGCCAGGACAATGCCGAAAATGAGAATGACCAGAACTCTGCGGACGTTCTTCGTGAGAGTTTTTTTTCGCATCTGATTAGCCCCAGAACATATAGAACCATTGTAACTTTGGGACCGAATTTAACCACGGATATTCACGGATTATATTCGCACTGTTCCAGTGCATTCGTGATGATCTATGGTTAATTTGTCCCGCTCTCTACGTGAGTCGATGTAAAACTTTATTATCTCCGCAAAACGGCGTCAACAATTTGCTGTTAAACCTTGTAATTAAAACTCGCCTGACGATAATCTTATTAAGGTTCGAGAGATTTCCCTTACCGTCATGATGCTCAACTAGACGTACCGGTATTTAAACTGCCTGCTATTAAACCATCTGTTTGACAGCAGGCCTCACAAGCAGGTAGTCAATGACCAAGAAGAGGCTTTCACTGACTGTCGTAATCATCTTCTCTGCATTCTCGGCTGCCATTCAAGCCCGCGATCAGAGCGCGGACGCACAAAGCACGCAGGACAAGGTTGTTTTCGCCAGAGAGATTCAACCCATTTTCCAGACTTCGTGTTATGGCTGTCACAGCGCGAAGATGCAGATGGCCAATTTGCGTCTGGACTCAAAGAAGATGGCGTTCGCAAAAGTGATTGTTCCCGGGAAAGCCACGGAAAGCCCGCTTTATCAACGCATCGCCGGGATCGGAGACCAGGCGCGCATGCCCATGGGCAATGAGCCGCTGAAGCCGGAACAGATCGAGCTGATTCGTAGATGGATTGACGAAGGCGCCGATTGGCCCGAGGACGATCAATCTGCAACCCGCAATTCACAATCCGCAACCCCTCAACACTGGGCATTTATCGCTCCTGTTCGCCCTGCTTTGCCCAAGGTCAGAAACAGGACCTGGGTCAAAAACCCAATTGACCAATTCGTCCTCGCTCGTCTTGAAAAGGAGGGCTTGAAGCCTGCGCCTGTGGCAGATCGCGTGACGCTGCTGCGTCGCTTATGTCTCGATCTCGTCGGCCTTCCCCCGACGCCTGAAGAGGTCGATGCTTTTCTCAAAGACACGAGCCCCAAAGCCTATGAAAAGCAGGTAGAGCGATTGTTGAACTCGCAGCACTACGGTGAGCGTTGGGGTCGCCATTGGCTCGATGCCGCGCGTTATGCCGATTCCGACGGCTACGAAAAAGACAAGCAACGCTGGGTGTGGTTCTACCGTGATTGGGTGATCAACTCTCTGAACAAGGACATGCCCTATAATCAATTCATCATCGAACAGATTGCCGGAGACCTTTTGCCAAATGCGACTCAGGACCAGCTTACCGCCACGGGTTTTCTTCGCAATTCCATGATCAACGAAGAAGGCGGCATCGATCCCGAGCAATTCAGGATGGAGGCGATGTTCGATCGGATGGATGCGATCGGCAAAAGCATTCTCGGTATCACGATCCAATGCGCGCAATGCCACAACCACAAATACGATCCGCTCAAACAGGAAGAGTATTACCGGATGTTCGCCTTCCTCAACAACTCGCACGAATCGAACATCCCGGTCTACACACCCGAAGAGCAGATGAAGCGCGCGAATATCTTCACGCAGATACGCGAGATCGAAGCAGGCTTGCAGCATCGCACATCGGACTGGCCAGTGCGCATGGCCGCTTGGGAAGAGAAGGTCAAAAACGATCAGCCGGAATGGATCATCGCCCGCCCAACAGTTGAAGACATTTCGAACGGAGGCCAGAAATACATCCCTCTCATGGATGGCTCATTCTTAGCCCAGGGCTATGCGCCAACGAAACATCGCGTGAAGATGTTCGTCAAGACCGACCTGAAGAATGTTACCGCCTTTCGACTCGAATTGCTCAATGATCCGAATCTGCCATTGGGCGGTCCTGGCCGTTCGATCAAAGGCACAGGTGCGCTGACGGAGTTCGAGGTCGAAGCGACCCCGGCAAACGACCCGAAGAAAGTCACAAAGATCAAGATCGTCAAAGCGACAGCCGATTTCAATCAGCCCGAAAGAGAGCTTGAGCCGATCTTCGACGACAAGAGTAAGCGCAAGCGTGTGACCGGCCCGATCGATTTGGCGATTGACGGCAAGGATGAAACCGCCTGGGGTATCGACGCCGGCCCGTCGCTTCGTAACCAACCGCGTAAAGCCGTCTTTGTTGCGGAAAAGCCAATCACGAATGAAGGCGGAACTATTCTGACTTTTTATCTTAAACAAAGCCATGGCGGCTGGAACAGCGACGATAATCAGAATAACAATCTCGGACGAATGAGACTTTCCATCACGACAGCGCCAGACGCTGTCGCAGATCCGCTGCCTGCAGGCGTACGTGAGATCCTTGCGATTCCGCGCGAGAAGCGGACACCACAACAAGCTCAAATCGTTTTCAGCTATTGGCGTTCTACTATTTCTTCCCTGCCTGGATGGGATTCAGCCAATCAGCAGATTGCCGGGTTATGGAGACAACATCCGGAGGGCACGTCACAGTTGATCTTGAATGAGCGGGAAGAGTCACGCGAAACGCATATGCTCAAACGCGGCGATTTTCTCAGGCCTGATAAAGCGGTCGGTCCTGGAGTACCTGCATTTCTTCATGCGCTGCCGGCAAATGCCCCGCTCAATCGCCTGACTTTTGCGAAATGGCTTGTCGATCGCAACTCGCCTACGACCGCGCGATCTTTAGTCAATCGCATCTGGCAGGCATATTTCGGGACAGGCATCGTTGCTACGTCTGAAGACCTGGGTAAGCAGAGCGAAGCGCCCTCGCATGCAAATCTTCTCGACTGGCTCGCAGTTGAATTTATGGAGAAAGGCTGGAGCCAGAAACATATGCACCGTTTGATCGTGACTTCAGCCGCATATCGCCAATCATCAAAAATTACGCCGGAATTATTGGCAAAGGACCCCTACAACCGTCTACTTGCGCGTGGCCCGCGATTCCGCGTCGAAGCGGAGATCGTGCGAGATATTGCATTGGCCGCAAGCGGCTTGCTCAATCCGAAAATCGGAGGATCGAGCGTCTTCCCGCCTTCGCCCGATTTTCTCTACATGCCTCCTGCCAGTTACGGTCCGAAGGTCTGGCCTGAAGGGAAAGGTGAAGATCGATATCGCCGCGCTCTTTATACATTTCGCTATCGATCAGTTCCCTACCCGACGCTGCAGAACTTCGATGCGCCGAATGGTGATATTTCGTGCGTCCGCCGCGCACGCTCAAACACGCCTTTGCAGGCGCTGACAACTTTGAACGAATCGTTATTCATCGAAGCCGCTCGTACATTAGCTATGAAGACGGTCAAAAGTAGCCGGGCAACAGATGCTCAACGCCTGGAGTTTGCCTTCCGACGGGTGCTGTCTCGCAAACCCTCGCCGCAGGAGATTATCGAACTGCTCGGCCTGCTCAACCGGCAGCGCGAGCGATTCGCCGGAGGAGAGGTGAATCCATGGAATCTGGCAACGAATGATCCGGACAAACCGTTCCTGCTGCCCAGAGGCGTGAAAATGGAAGACCTCGCAGCGTGGACGGCTGTGTCACGCGTGCTGTTGAATTTGGACGAGACGATTACAAAGGACTAAATCGAAAAAGATGAAGAGAGAATACGAAACAGCTGTAGCATCTTTTTCAGAGGAGCTAAAAAAATGAAACCCCAATACCGATCCCAAGAAGATGAACAAGCCGGTCAGATCTCCCGCCGATGGTTCATTGAGCAATGTGGCGTTGGAATGGGCGCACTGGCGCTCAATCACCTGCTGGCAGATTCGGGTTACGCACAGCAAGCGAACAACCCGCTTGCGGTCAAGAAACCGCACCATGCGCCGAAAGCTAAGAACGTCATCTTTCTTTTTATGGCCGGCGGGCCGAGCCATATGGAGCTATTCGACTATAAGCCACAGCTGGCGAAGTTTGATGGGACCCTGCCGCCGCCGGACTTGATCAAAGGCTATCGCGCAGCGTTTATCAACCCGAGCTCCAAACTGCTTGGTCCAAAATTCAAATTCAGCAAGTATGGTCAGTGCGGAGCGGAGCTTTCTGAATTGCTGCCTTATACCGCTCAGATCGTCGACGACATCGCCATCGTGAAATCTATGGTGACGGATGCATTCAATCACGCGCCCGGGCAATTGATGATGAATACCGGCTCGATAATCTTCGGGCGGCCGAGCATGGGATCGTGGGTGATTTACGGCCTGGGCAGCGAGGCTGAAGATTTGCCCGCGTTCGTCGTCTTCAGCACAGGCAGCAAGGGGCCCAGCGGCGGCAACAGTTGCTGGGGGAGCGGGTTCTTGCCGACAGTCTATCAGGGCGTGCAGTTCCGCAACATCGGAGATCCGGTGCTCTATTTGTCAAACCCGCGCGGCGTTGATGGGAAGCTGCAGCGCGATTCACTCGATGTTATCAGCAAGCTCAACAAGATGCGCCTGGATGTCGTGGGTGACCCCGAAATAGCCACGCGTATCAACTCCTATGAGATGGCCTTCAAGATGCAATCCAGCGCACCTGAACTGATGGACATCTCGAAAGAGCCAAAACAGATTCTCGAAATGTATGGCGCGGAGCCCGGTAAGCCTTCATTCGCTAACACTGTTTTGATGGCGCGCAGGCTGATCGAACGTGGTGTGCGGTTTGTTCAGATTTATCACGAAGCCTGGGATCAACACGGCAGCCTCGTCAAGGATATTACCAAGAACTGCAAAGACACCGACCAGGCGTGCGCGGCGTTGATCAAAGATCTCAAACAGCGCGGGATGCTAAAGGACACTTTGGTGGTCTGGGGCGGCGAGTTTGGCCGCACGCCGATGGTACAGGGCGGCGACGATGGACGAGATCATCATCCAAATGCTTTTACGATATGGTTGACTGGTGGCGGCGTCAAACCCGGCATTACCATTGGCGAGACCGATGATATCGGTTTCAATGTCGTGAAAGACCGTGTCCATGTTCACGACCTGCAAGCAACGATTCTCCATCTGCTCGGATTCGATCACGAGAAACTGACTTATCGCTTCCAGGGACGGGATTTTAGATTGACCGATGTGCACGGCATGCTGGTCGAGAAGCTGTTAGCTTGAATACGGAATTAAGGGAGAATACGAAACAAACGAAATAAACGAAACAAACGAAAAATTTCTGATCTTTTCGTTTGTTTCGTTTATTTCGTTTGTTTCGTATTCTCTCCTGCTTTCACTTCTCTTTATTTGCCGTGTCAGTGCCGCGAATAGCAATGCCTTTCTTGACCTTCACATTGAGGTTTTCATCCACCGCTTCGTAAAAGATGCGGCCCTGCATCATCTCATCCGTAGTCTTCTCGCCCCACCCTATTGTTTTGGACGGATCAGGGTTGAATTTGTTCTTTGGGCTATTGTCGTAGGTGCCGGTGAATTCGACCTTTGTGCCTTTCGGCACGCGCAGAGGCTCTGTCAGCAGATATGTTCTCTGCCAGTTGAAATTGTACCGCGGCACTTCAAGAGCAACTTCCTGCTTTCCATCGGGATATGTCAGCTTCATCACATAGGATTTGCCGCGCAGGTGCATATGCACATGAAAGAATCTGATCAGAGCATCAGTCTCGAGAGTCTTGGTTGCAGTGAGCGTGTAGTTCGGATCGCCAGCTGGAATCTCAAGGTCTCGACGATCGCCAAATAATATTTTTATGTGCTTCTTGATCAATCCATCGGCAAAGTAGATTCCCACTGAAGTCTGATCAGTAGATTCTTGGCCGGTTGGCGCATAGTGAATCTGAATACCCAGCCGCATTCCCTTCGGAATCTTTACACCAGTTCCTTCGGCCAGCAAGACAGATTGAACTCCTGGCGCCCAACCAGCGAGCATCACTATGCCGCGTGCCCCTAGCTCGAAATCGCCCGTGATGAAACCTTCGGCAGGAGCTTTGAACATTGGCGGAACGACATGTGTGTTGGCGTGATGCACTACCTTGTAATTGCCCGGACGGGTATCAACCGCGCGGATCCACGTGTCCTCAGGGAAAACGTAATCGAAAACGAAAAATACGTATTGATCCTTATCGCTCGCACTGACTGTGTAGGGCTGCTTCACCTTGACTATCAAGTCTGGGTCACCGTGCGCCCATTTGCTCTTCCATTCGCGCGGCGGAGGCATATCTTTCAGTAGGCCTTTCGGCGAACCATCATCAACCCATCGGGTGATCATCGTAATTTCATCTTCAGTCAAACGAGGATCGTCCCGGTAACGTCCAATCGGACCGACAGCATGGAATGGCGGCATCTCGCGACTGATGACCTTTTCGCAAATTGCTCGCGCCCAGGGCCGCACTTCTTCGTAAGTGGCCAACGGCATCGGCGCAACCCCGCCTTGACGATGGCATTCTTCGCATCGATTTTGGAAGATCGGAGCGATCTGTTTGGTGAAAGTGATAGCGCCCTTGTCTTTTTCCGACGCAGTCTTGCCGGATACGGACATATGTAAGTTGTAAGCGTATGAGCAAACACAAACCGCTACGAAAAGGATCAGACTTTTCATCTTCCTCATCTTCTATTTCCTTTCTGCGAGAACGATTCGATCAAGTTCTAACACAACACTATCCCAAATTTCCAGGGACCAAAATCCTCATAAGTGGATGAGTTTCATGCATGCACTTATTTGATAAAGTCCA
>JAKEHZ010000088.1 GCA_022614735.1 Acidobacteriota bacterium
AATTCCGCGAGACCAGGTCAAGATCATCACGCTTCATCTCGGCAATGGTTGTTCGGCCGCCGCCATTAAGGGTGGAAATTCAGTTGACACTTCAATGGGATTGACTCCACTCGAAGGTCTGGTCATGGGAACGCGGTCGGGTGATCTTGATCCTTCAATCCTCGAGTATCTGGCGACCAAAGAAGGAATGAGCATGAATGAAGTGGAAAGCCTGCTGAACAAACAGTCGGGGTTGCTGGGTATTTCAGGATTGACCAATGATATGCGAGAGTTGCTCGACGAAGCGCGTGAGAACAAAGACCGCCGTGCAATTCTGGCGATAGAGATCTTCTCTTATCGCGTGCGCAAATATATAGGAGCTTATCTGGCTGCGATGGGCGGGGCTGATGCAATCGTTTTCACTGGAGGAATAGGAGAGAACTCGGCGGAGGTGCGAGCGCGCATCTGCAATGGTTTGGAATGGATGGGCTTGAGGGTCGATCCTGAGCGCAATTCCGCACAGGTTGGCGGGCGCGAAGGATTGATCAGCACCGACGATTCTCGATTGGCTGCTTATGTGATTCCAACCGATGAAGAATTATTGATTGCCCGAGATACGGTGCGATGCGTGCTCGGATGTTTGACTTGATTTTGTGAAGCATGCTAGAACTTGCCTGTTTTGCCGCAAGTTTTCAAACTGTCAATCGAAACTTTGAGATTTTTGACCGAGTCTACCCATGCGAGTTCTAAAAGCGCTGGTATTGGTTATCTTTTCGCTTTTCCTCTTTTTGCCTGCTCTCTGGGCGCAATCCCAAACACAATCGCCACCACAGGAGAAACCGAAGGAACCGGATGAAGAGGGGATTCCGATCACCAATCCTCTCGTCGTCGAAAAATGCTCTTCCTGTCACAAGAAAGATGAGAAGGGACGGCTTACTCGTATCTCTTACGAGCGGTTGACGCCCGAAGGCTGGCAGATGGCGATCAAACGAATGGTGCGGCTCAATGGATTGAACATCACGCCGGAGGAAGCGCGCGCCATTGTCAAATACCTCAGCAATTTTCATGGTCTTGCACCCGAAGAAGCAAAACCGGCAATGTATCAGGCCGAGCATCGAATGATCGATGAAAACGTGCCGGATGAAAGCGTGCGCACGGCATGCATCATCTGTCACAGTTATGGGCGCATCATTTCGCAGCGCCGTACACGCGAAGAGTGGGAACTGCTGATCAACATGCACGTCGGGTATTTTCCGGTAGTTGAATTTCAGGGGTTCCGGCGATTTCCGCCGCCGCCCGACGCGCCGCCGCCACCACCCGGCACCGATACTCGGCATCCTGCTGATCGCGCAGTCGAGTTCCTGGCAAAAACCTTACCACTGCAATCGCCCGAATGGAGCGCGTGGCGCGCTAATCTGCGCGCGCCGAAAATGGCGGGACGCTGGCTGGTGACCGGATATCAAATCGGACGAGGCCGAATTTACGGCGAAGTCTCGATCGAACCTGCGGCGGTCGAAGATGAATTCACTACGAAGATAAAATTGCACTATGTCAAAGATGGAACCGTAGTGACGCGGACGGGCCGCAGCATTGTTTATACTGGATACAGTTGGCGCGGGCGTTCGTTCAGCGACAAAGGCAGACAGGCCGGCAGCAATAACAATGACGTTATGACGAACTCAGATCCTGGCGAACTGCGTGAAGTGATGTTCATCTCGCGTGATTGGTTACAGATGGAAGGGCGGTGGTTTTGGGGCGATTATGAAGAGTTCGGAATTGATGTCACGTTGAGGCGCATCGGTGCAGACCCGATTGTGCTTGGCCTAGATCGTCTCTCGATCAAAGCCCCTGCTACAGGCGAGCAGTTGAGGATTTTCGGCAGCAATTTCCCCTCGGATTTAAAAGTCGAGGACTTCGATTTCGGCCCCGGGATCACAGTCAAACGCATCATCAATGCAGGTAACGAAAATATTCTCGTCGAAGTCGATGTGGCTGAAGGCGCAGTATTGGGAAAACGTGACATAGCAGTTCGCCATTCGTTTGCGTCGGGCGCGATAACGGTTTACGACAAGGTGGACTACATCAAAGTGAGCCCCGACAAGGCGCTTGCTCGTTTAGGGGGCGTGAAATTTCCGAAGGGCTACCAGCAGTTCGAGGCCCTTGCCTATAACCGCGGCCCCGACAATAAGCCACAGACTGCCGATGACCTGAACCTTGGGCCGATTGATGTCGAATGGAGCGTCGAAGAATTCCCGTCGACTTATAACGACGATGACAAGGAATTCGTCGGCACATTGAGCCGAACCGGGCTTTTCACCCCCGCGATTGAAGGCCCGAATCCCAAACGTAAATTCGAACGCAATAACTACGGTGAGATCTGGGTCATAGCGACCTACAAGTCGCCAGGCGCCACTCGGGATGGAGCAAAAGACTCGAGACCATTTACAGCGCGTTCGTATCTGGTAGTAACCATTCCACTCTATGTGAAGTGGGACCAGCCGGAGGTTGCGCGATGAACAGCTATCGACTCGGCGAATTTCATCAGTTTTGTGGCGGCGGACAGGAATATCTTTACCTCGTGCCCAGTGGCGCTATCTTCGCTTTGAATGATCTCACTTCGGCGATTATCAAGCGGCTCGATGAAGATAACCGTACGCAAGTTGAGCTGGTTTCTGACTTAACTGCGCGAGGCTTCGCCGGAACGGATATCGAGGAAGCGATTGAAGAGCTTCATCAATCGCACGCCATCGCTACGGGCAAGGGGTTCAGCACCGAAGTGCAAAAAGCGCCGATGCCATTCCCGCTGCAGACTCTGGTGCTCAATGTCACCAACCAATGTAATCTGTCCTGCAAGTATTGTTACGAGTTCGGTGAGGACCGTGTGGCCACGCCGGAAGGCAAACCGAAGTTTATGAGCGAGGAGACGGCGCGCAATGCCGTCGATTTTCTACTTGCCAATTCGCCCGGACGCCGTTCAGTTCATTTGACATTTTTCGGCGGGGAAACATTGATGAATTTCAAAGTCGTGCGTTCGACGATCGAATACGCGCGCGAGCAGGCGCATGCTGCAGGCAAGTATGTTGATTTCAGTCTGACGACGAATGCGACGCTGCTGACCCCGCCAGTGATCGAATACCTCGCAGAAAATCACGTTGGAGTAACGATCAGCATAGATGGGCCGAAGGAATTGAATGACACGTTCCGCGTATTTTCGAATGGGAAGGGCAGCTATGAAATAATCGTACCGAAGGTCAAGGAGTTGCTGGCCAAACACAAATCGCGTCCCATCGGCGCGCGAGTCACGCTGACCTCACAGGTCGTCGATGTCAAACGCATTTACCGTCATCTGAAGGACGAGATTGGCTTTTACGAAGTCGGCTTTGCTCCTGTCACGACCTCGCCCGTCAGGCTCTACGCAATTGGCAACAATGGTTTGAACAATGTGCTCGAACAGTTCACCGAGCTCGCCTACGAATATCTGGACTATGCCTTGCGCGATGAACATCATGGATTTTCAAACGTCAGCGATACGCTGCAGGAACTCCACGCAGGCATCAGCAAGGCGCATCCGTGCGGGGCGGGGTTGGGATTGTTAGGTGTCGGCCCATCAGGCGACATCGCGCCGTGCCATCGCTTTGTTGATTCGGATGCGCACAAGCTCGGGCACATCTCGAACGGAATTGATCGCGCCACGCAAGCGGAATTCCTCGAGCGCGGCCATATCGAGCGTAAAATCGAATGTCACACGTGCTGGGCGCGACCTGTCTGTTCGGGCGGTTGCTACCACGAGGCATACGTACGCTACGGCGATACGGGACACGCCAATCTGCATTACTGCGATTGGATTCGCGGATGGACGCACGTCTGTTTGCAAATTTACGGTGAGATTGCCGCGCGCAACCCGAAATTTCTTGGTCATTTCGATGAGAGGAAGGCGATATGAAGCATCTGAAAGCCATCAACCGTAAGGCGCACCGTATCGAAGATTATATCGCTTCGGAATACGGCGATGTCTTTGCGCTTCAACAAGGCCCGCCACCGCAACAGAGGCCGCATTATCCGATGGGCTGCTCGCTGGTTTTTCAACCGGGATGGGAGGTCGACGCTACCGGCGGCACGGCAGGGCTCTGCCAACCGGTCGAGCGCGATTTGTATGATTGTTACATCAGCTGCTTCTGGCCCGCGCAAGTCCCTGACCACATCAACAACTATCCCGATTGGACAAGCAAATGCGCGAGTGCGACGAAAGATTGGCGCAATATTGATTTGGTGTTTCCGTGAGAGCGATTGAATGCGGAGCTACCACGAAAATGACGATAGAGAACAAAAGCCCATTTCTATTTTTCGCCTTCATTCTGTTCCTGCTGGTTACGCCTGCTACGGCTCAGAAATCAGGCACAATGCTGTACATCGGCACATGGCCACGACAGGTGTTGGTGATTGACGAGTCTCAAGGCAAGGTCGTTGATCGGATTCAACTAAATACCGGTACGCCGCAAGGGCTGACACTTTCTTACGATAAGAAGAAGATTTTCGCGAGCACATGGGCCAATGGTATTGAAGTAATCGATCTAGCTACACACAAGGTGATCAATCACTTCATCCTCAATGAAGGCATTCGGACAGTGCGAATCATGGGCTTTGCGCCTGACCCACAGGATCAATTGCTCTACGCGACAATCCGCGTCGCGATTAAACAGGTAGATCGCTTCGAGAT
>JAKEHZ010000001.1 GCA_022614735.1 Acidobacteriota bacterium
GGATGGACGTATGTCTATGACGGAGCGAATCGATTGAAGCAGGCGACAGCAGGAGGTGGGACGAGCACGTATGGCTATGATGGAGATGGGATGAGAGTGAGGCAGACGGCGAATGGAGGGACGCCGCTCTATTACGTGAGGTCAAGTGTGTTAGGGCAGGTGGTGATGGAGGTCAACAGCAGTCAGGGAGTGTATCGAACCTATGTTTATGCAGGCAAGAAGCTGGTTGCGGAGAGAAGTCAGGATGGGAATTTCTACTGGGTGCATACGAATCATCTGGGCAACGAGCGATGGTTGACAGATGTGAATGGAAATTCGGCTTATCGCGGTGAGTTCGATCCGTATGGGCAGTTAGTGTATGAATGGGGAACGACTGTTTTGAACAGCCGCAAATTCACTGGCTACGAACGGGATGCGGCGACGGGGCTGGATTATGCCAATGCGAGGATGTATCGAAGTGAGCGTGGGAGGTTTATGCAGCCAGATCCGATGGGATTGGGAGCAACTGAAGTGACCAGACCGGAGAGCTTGAATAGATATAGCTATGTGTGGAATGATCCGGTGAATTTAATTGATCCTAGTGGTCTCTTTCTGCCGAGCGAAGTGGACCCTGGGTTTGATTATGGTGATCTCCCTTGGCCTGGGATCGACGATGAACCTAGAACACTGCCCGTCGTTTTCCCTAGACCCGAAAGGGAGGGTGTGCAGATTGTGTTACCGATTATTAATATAAAATTTATCAAGGCATTGCGTGATTTACCTCCAGCTTGCCAAAAACTTCTTGCCTCAAAGTTTGGAGGAAACTTTGAAGAAGCTATTAATGTTGCCCAAAACACAACGTTCATCGACATTAATAGCAACGAGGCACGCACCGGATCACCTGCTGGTGCTGCTGGAAGGAGTTATAGAGATATCTGGGAAGAGAATTTAAGAGCACTTGGTGGTGCTGCATCGGCAGCAGCGATACCATCTACAAGTTCGGTGGTATCCACTGATGGAAAGACAACCTATAAGTATGACTACAAGGGAGAGAATACCGTTTTGTTCGATCCAAAGTTCTTCGGGCCTAAATCCCCAAGCCAGAGTACGATCCTGGCTCATGAATTTTTCCACATCGCTTTCAACTTGGACGATGCCTCACTGGCAAAAGAGTTAGGGTTGGATTATAGTAAAATTGCAGGTCCGACAGATCAAGCTAAAGCATCCCAGGCGATTTCCAAGTTCATCGATGATAAATGCCAGAAATAACGATTATTCTGGAATAGGTTTTACTTTATTCCAAAGGAGACAAGATGTTTGAAGACCTGCCGAAAAGAAGTCTTATTTACTTAATGATGCAGTCAGTTTACCTACTTCTTGTAGTGAATTCGTGGTGTCTAGCACAAGAGCCGGTACAAAACTTTGAGAAGCTCCCGATAGGTCAAAAAGATGGACTTAAGTTGACAGCAGAGATTCATAGGCAGCATTACAAGGCAGACGAAGAGATGGTCATCAGTGTTAAGTTCGAGAATCTGACTGAAAAAACCTTGTACATTTCCAAACACCAGCCTGGAAGCGAAGACTCCTTCATAAAGTGCGTTTTCGGAATCAAAGATATACCCGCACTTGTCCCCTTCAGAGAGCCAAGAAAGTACACCAAACCGCAATTGTCCTTGAATGATTTTGTGTTTATCGCTCCTAGAGGTGTTTTGACAGTGAATATTAATATTCGGCTGTCCGACCATTTGTTCGTGCCCGGAGAGTACAGGCTCGCCATTTGGCACGAGAGTTTATGGTCTCAAAAAGAAGTACCGCAGCTTAATTGGCTTTGGGGGAGTGAGCACGGGGTTCTGCATTCAGAGATCACACTGAATGGCACTCCAGTACCAGAACCGCCGAGGATTGTCATCACGAACTAAGCTCGATTTTCTCCAATTATGCAGGACTTCACCGCACATAGAACAACCTCGCTGTGAGCCAGATGTCACCTTGAGCGGCAGCCAGAGCGACTCGACGACTACTAACAGTTCGGGATACTGCAGCTTCCCGGGATTACTCTTCGGCGTCAATTACACCCTGTCTCCATCAAAGGTGGGTTACGTCTTTTCTACTCCAAGCCGCACCTAACCACCGAGGATAATTATTGTGAACTGATACTCAGCTGTTGGGAGTTTTATGTGAAGAGTGTGCGTAATTCCGGGCGGTAGATTCGCCACTGCCTGATTTGCACATTACGATTTCCCGAATTTCCACTACGGCGTGTCTTGCCGATCCAATCTTCGCCAATGAATGGACCCTCATCGCTGGTAGGCAGAAACCCAACTCTGTGCTACTTTTAAACAATGGCGAAAAAAGGCACCCTACTAGTTGTTGACGATGAAGAGATCATGCGCGACGTGTTGGAGAGCCTGCTCTCTCAGGACGGCTTCCGAGTCGACCTGGCCAGGACCGGCGAAGAGGGACTAGTGCGCATGAACGAGCGCACGTATGATGCGATTCTTCTTGATGTTTCAATGCCCGGCATCGGCGGTCTGCGCACGCTCGAAGAGATGCTTAAGATCGATAGAGAAGCCTCGGTAATAATGATCACAGCCTATGCGACTTTCGACACGGCCATCGCCGCCTGGCAACTCGGTGCGTTCAATTGCATACGAAAACCGTTCGAGAACGATCAGATTTTGAAAACCGTAGCTGCCGGAATCGCGCGGCGTCGTGGTGAAGAAGAAAGACGAGTGTTGCGGCGCACCTTGCGCACAACGGGCGATCGCAGCCAGATTGTCGGTAATTCTGCGGCGATGCGGGAAGTCTATGACTTGATCGAACAGGTTGCGCCTGCGCGTTCGACCGTTCTGGTCACCGGTGAATCCGGCACGGGAAAAGAGGTCGTTGCCCGCGCAATTCATTTCTCCAGCCCGCGCGCCGAATCAGGCCAGTTTGTTGCGGTAAATTGCAGCAACATTCCTTCTGAGTTACTCGAATCGGAATTGTTCGGCCATACAAAAGGCGCTTTCACCGGCGCTGTCGCGGCGAAGAAGGGGCTCTTCGAGGTCGCTGATGGCGGATCGATCTTCCTCGATGAAATCAGCACAATCCCGCCTGAGACACAGGCTCGACTGCTGCGCGTTATTCAGGAGCGTGAATTTACACCGCTGGGTGATACCCAGCCGCGCCGCGTCGATGTGCGCATCATCGCAGCAACCAACACCGACTTGCAGCGGGCTGTAAAATCGGGCGATTTCCGCGAAGACCTCTTTTACCGGCTCAATGTCATCAATATCCATCTGCCACCGCTTCGCAACCGTTTCGATGACATCTTGCCTCTGGCACAGCATTTCATCCGGAAATATAACGAAGAAAATGCGCGTTCGATCTCCGAACAGCTGTCGCCCGAGGTTTTACGTGTGCTGGAAAGTTACCCATGGCCGGGTAACGTGCGTGAGCTTGAGTCGTCAATTGAACGCTCAGTGATTATTGCGCGCAGCGACGAAATTACACTTGATTGTATGCGCGAAGAGATAGTCAATCCTCTAGCGCGCGGTACTTCTTCCGCGAGCGCGACTGATTCTATCGCTTCACTCGACATTGCCCGTGGCATATCTTTCTACGACGAGGTCTCTCGATTCGAGATCGAGTTGATTCGTCGTGCGCTCGAAATCACTGGCGGTCATCAGAGCAAGGCGGCTAAATTGCTGGGGATGAATAACACTACGCTCAACAGTAAGATCAAGGTCTACAACATCAAACTTTGAGAATACGAAACAAACGAAAATAACGAAACAAACGAAAAGAGAAAACGGAACTGACGGAAATTCTCTAGGACTTTTCCGTTAGTTCCGTTTTCTCTTTTCGTTTGTTTCGTTATTTTCGTTTGTTTCGTATTCTCTCTTCGTTTGTTTATTGTCCGTTTCCCAACAATTCAAACCCAGCCCAGAAATACGGATGCCGGTATTCTTCGCGAGAAAGCAGTTGTTTGACCGCTATCTGCCAGGATTTGGCTTTTGGGAGCTTCTGGCTTTGTTGTGATGCCCTCAGATTGCGGTGAAATTCGAGCATGAGCTCTGTTGTGGCCGGAGATTCGGCCTGCCACTGGCTGACGAGTGTCGACGGACAGCCGGCGATGAAAAATGACCACGTCAATCCGGTCATAGCTCTCCCCGCTCCTGCACGCTTTGAAACCAGCTCGCTTGCCGAAATTACAGCCAACTCCGCTCTCAAGTCCAACCCTAAAAGCTCTCTCGCTTCCAGCAATCCATCGATTTTCAGATCTTCTGACGGTGAAAGAGCGACCGGCGAAAAGAGCGGGCTCCCATCGTTGAGCACTCCGCGCGTGGCAAGATGTAGTACTCTGTACTTTCCGGAAAGGGCTTTGAACCTGTCTTCGCGCGCATCGGCGCCGGTGAAGACCTGGCTTCGCCCTTCATCGTAGAGTTTGCTCAGCGCCTCGACCTCAACTTGCTTCTCCGGCAATTGGTTTAATTGCTCAGTCAAGAGCATCCCCTTGATGCGCTCCGCCGATTCCTGACTCAAAGCCGGACGGCCGAAAGCGAGCAACTCCAGATTATCATCAATTCCGGCACGAGGACGATTACGTAGACTGAGAATCGAGCCATATGCTGTCAACGATGGGACGTAGGAAACGGCATAGTCTCCTATCAGGTAAACCCCATCCTGGGCTTGCAAAGCCTGGAATGGCAGATTCCACAAAACCCCATCGGGAACGATGATCAACTGGCTCTTTCCTGCCAATTGCTCTTCCGCGGGTTTGAGCAGCAAGTCATATAACTCGCGCGCTATGGGCTGAATATCTGCACTGCGATTCGCAATCAACTGTTGAAATGCCGATATTCGCCCATCTAATTCCGCCCGATTCGTGTTGAGCACATAAATTTTTAGATCAGGCGTCAGCTGAGCGGCCTGCCGGCTCTGACTTTTGCCCGGACGCGCACTTGCAGCAGCTCTTTGATTCTTCGTGAAGGCAAACAGATAGACTTGCTCGTCCGTCTCCGTAAAATTCAATACCACACTCTTCGAGTCGGTCAATAATGCAGCAGCTTGCGCGGCAGTCAATGGCTTCCCTTCGCCGCGCATCACCTTCAACATCGGGCGCTGCCTGTAAAGTCTGGTTTTGAATGATTCGTAATCGAGGCGTGTTTTCGATAAGCGAGTGTGGAGATCGGTAATGCGTGCACGATTCGGCTTCTCACGCTCGTTTTCACGATAAATCTGTGTGGAGAGTAAAGCTATCTCGGTGAGGTGCTGCCGCTCGCGCTCCTGCTGCTGTGGGCTCATTGTTTTATTGATCCACACCTTTCCGCTCCTCAACACTCCGAGCAGAACGCGGGCCCTGGCTCTTTCGGCGAAATTGAATGCCTCGCTGCCCCGGTTCTGCCCGATCAGGACATCGACCATCCCGAGGTATGGCGCAAGCTTGTTTTCGTAGAATCGTGGCTGTGTAGTCCTGCCCGATGTTGAAAGTTTTGACTCTATAGTCGTGATTGCCTCAGTGAACGCCTGTTTCGCCGCATCGAGCTGCTCCAGTCGATAATGAGCTTTACCAGCCCGGTGGCGAGCCTGCCAGAATAAATCCATGTCGATTCCCTGCTTTGCGGCATCCGCTGCCTGTCCGGCAATCTCGAGTGTCTTGGCAAAATCGGACTGTACATAGTAGACCACGCTTGTGTTTAAGAGCGCTCCCGCCACACCTGACATATTGTTCTCAGCTTCGAATTTTTCTTTAGCACCTTGATAATGCTCAAGAGCCTTGGAGAACTCGCCCAGTGAGGCATAGGTGATGCCCAGATCGAGCATCGCGCCGGCAATCTCCTGCTGGTCGCCAATCTCCTCTCGCAGGGCTAAAGCTTTCTGATATGCCTCCAGCGCTTTTGCATAGTCGCCCAGGCTGTAATGCGCGCCGCCAACTTTCTGAAAGGCTGCGGCAATTTCGTTTTTCTTGCCTATCCATTGGGCAATACTCAGGTTCTTACTATAAGCCTCAAAAGCCAGTGCGTGATTGCCGTTCAGCGAATGGACCAGCCCTATTCCCTGCAGCGCGTTCCCCGTTCCTTCTTTACTGCCGGCCTCCTCTTCAGCTTTCATGCTCATCTGGTAATAGTTCAAAGCCTGCGGGTAATCGCCCTGCGAGTAGTAGATATTGGCTATGCTGTGCAGCGCGTAACTGCGACTGTTCTTGTCACCTATCTCTTCGAGCTTCGCCAGAGATTGCAGATAAAAACCAATGGCAGCCTCATCGTTTCCCAGCTCATATTCGGTTCGGGCAACCTTGAGCAGCCGGCTTGCTACAGCGGCCTTGGCTCCGATTGCCTCGTAGATCTTCACGACCTTCTGATAAAACTCCGAAGCGAGGGCGTAATTGCCCTGTTCGTGGTGAAGAGTGCCGATGTTTTCCAGCGTCTGTGCGATATCCCCCGCTTCACGGAGATCTTCGTGAATCTTCAGGCCGCGGTAAAAAATATCGAGCGCCACCTGTTGCTGCCCCATCACAGAATGAACCAAACCAATACTCGTCAATAACCGCGCCGCCTCAGACCTTCTTCCAAGCTCTTCATTGACAGTCAGACCCTTCTGATAAGCCTCCAACGCCTGCTGATGACGTTTCTGGACGAAATGAATAATCCCAATGTTCTGCCATGCGTTCGCCACTTCCTTTTTATCAGCCAGCCGTTCCGCAACCAGCCGGGCGCTGTGAAGCAGGCTGAGCGCTCGCCCATAGCTGCCCTGGCTGAACGCGCGGTCGTTTTGCGAGTTGAGCAGATATAACAACTCATGCGTTACGTTATCCGGATCATTCGTCAGTATTGTTTCTCGTTCGGGGTCCGTTTTCGCCTCCGATAAGGAGTTCAAGAGGCTGGTTACAGCAGGGCTCTCCATCCACAACTTCCATTCGCTATCTTCCCTGACGAAAAAAAGATCGAGCTTCATCTGGCTCTTGCTGAAATATTTCATCTCCGGATCATAGTTCGTGCGTTCTGTCGCAATGCGCACTGACGCTTTATCGCCTTCGATCTTGATGCGCGAGATGACGGGCTCGATATACCTGTAATTGGATTTTACAAACGCCCGCTGTAACAATTGGCGCTGTGAGGCGACCATCGGAGATCGTTCGCTCCAGAGAGAAGTGAAGGCATCGAGATCTTTTTTGACGAGAGTTTCAAAATATCTGGCGACTATCGCTCGCAACGCCTGCTCATCAACATTCTGTTGGGCAAAAGCGAAACAGCTAAGGCTGAGTAGAATGAGAGTAATCAATAGGCGGGAGGGACTTCGATTCAGCACGTGACACCTCTCTATCCTGGATATCGATTAATGGATGGAATAAGAGAAAACGGAACAAACGGAAATAACGGAACAAACGGAAATTCTCTAGGATTTTTCCGTTTGTTCCGTTATTTCCGTTTGTTCCGTTTTCTCTCTTTAGCTTGGTATGCTCTTCTATTTACTGGTTGTTCGGCCTACGCTTCTTAATCTCATCGATCTTATCGAACATGGGCCCGGGGGTTTCGAAAACAGTGTAATCTGAAGGAACCTGGAAGAGCGTTGCATCAGGTTCGCTGCGATTGATGTTGGTCAGCCGCATAGTCGTCTCACCCGCGCGTGGATCGACCGATCTCGTCAATACCACCATTTGCAGTTCCGGCGAGTACCAGTGCTCGCGAATAATCTCGATCGGCCTTTCATTTCCAATAGCTCCAGCCGGTATCGTCTCGACCACTCGCGTGCCTTCGGCCTCAACTCCGTCGATCGTTTGCTTACCCAGCGATTCAGTCTTGCTCTCGACATTTATGCGTCTGGCACTTGCCAGCGGCGCTGTCATAGCAACCATGGCTGGAGGCGCAGCCGCAACGGCTGAAGCCGCACCCGCAACCGGGGGATCATTTTCTTTGTCCGTGAGCACGAAGTTGAAAGTCAATATGCCCTGAACATTGACCACCCTGCCATCAACCATTGTCGGCTTGAATTTCCACTGTTTGGCTGCCTCGAGTGCGGCGTCGCGAAGCAATGGGTGGCCTCCCGTAACCTCAGCAGTCGTGACTTCGCCATTCTCATTGATCGAGACCCGTACCTGAACCGAGCCCTGCGCTCTTGCTGCTTTTGCAACTTGTGGATAATCCGGCTGCACTCTCTTGATCGCATTACCCTGCAACACACCGCCCGCAACATTGATATGTTGCACCACATTGCCCGAAAGTCTGATTTGGCCTGACGTGCCTTCAACAGCGCCCGCTGGCGAAGGTGCAACAATTCGACCGCCGAACCGCCCGCCTGTCATTAATTTCCGCGCCGTGCGAGCTTGCGCATCGAGTATATAGGTGCTGCCATCTACCGGATCGAAGATCTGGATTGATTTACGGTCGTTGTTTCCGGCGCTCCCGAAATTACTGAAGAAAATGAACGGCTGCTCGCGGCGAGTGCGCCCCTGGCTGTCACGGTGGATCGTAGTAGCTGAGCGATTGACGATCCTGTTTCCATCGGCCAGAGTATGGATGCTTTCGTAAACCATCTCACCGGAGAAAGGAGCCCCCTTCACGACCTTATTATCGAAGCTCATCTCGGTTGAGATGAACTGGGCAGTATGCTCGCCCTGCCCCGTCTCGCTGACCCAACTCCAACCGAACCCATTTTTCTGAAAGCCAATGCCACCTTCCTGTGGCCCTGGCACACGCACCCCGAAAGTTGCTGTTCCATCACCAGTGGTCTGGATTATGACATTGTGCTCTTTAGTTTGAGATGATTTTTCCTGCTGTTTGTCTTGCGCATATGAATCAATGCCGACTATGCCAGTAGCAATCAGGGCCAGCGCGCAGACGTAAAACAACAATGCTCTCTTCGTTTTTCTCATCGTCTACTCTCCTTCGGTCAATAAATGTTGATAAATCGAATGAAGTTATCTCTAGTCTGATCTAGCGAACAAATCTGATGGCTTGCGCCAGTCCGTCTTCTCCAACCAGCAAATCCGCTTTAACCGGCACATTGGCGCGCTCGAGATTCATCGGCAATCCGAATTTGAGCAAGGCCGAGCGCGGCATCTGGACACGGATCAACTGACCGCTCTCCATTTGCGGAAGGTTGGGGCTGTAAGTAAGCGGCAAAAAGTCGGTCGTAACTTCACTGTCTCCTGCGCTGCCATTTGCGTAAAGCGTCATCTCATCTCTGATCAGAAACTGTTGAGTGGGAGGATTGGCAACAAGCGTATCCGGTGTCTTTCGGATTCGGTTATCATTGTTCCGATTTCCCCGGGGCCGCGGTTTCATCTTAACCACAGTCACTTTCGGATTGATCGCAGGACTATGCGGTAGATCCTGTTTGCGCTCCTCGGGCGTTGGCGTTGGCCCGGACAAATTTGGCGTCACGGGCCCAACCAACTCAGGCTTCGACGATGTCGTTTGGAGTGTGCCATAGGCTATCAGTCCGAGAGCGATCAACATCAATGCGGCGGCAGCCAATGCCCATCGCCGCGCGGGCTGATGACGAACCGGCAATGAAATCGCCGATTTTGTCACCACGCTCTGACGAAATGCCCTCACCAGAACGGCTTCAGCAGAAGACGGCGCCATCCTGGTCTCATCGCTCGCAGCCAATACCCTCAATCCGGCGCTCAGCGCAGTTTCGTTGGCCAGTCTTGCAGCACACCGAGCGCAAGAAGCAGCGTGAGCCAGACCTCGCTCTTGCGCCACCGCATCCATTATTCGCCCATGAGCGAGATCGTTAACAATATTTTCAAAATCCTTGCAGTTCATACAAAACAATTTGCAACATCAGGTTGACGTGAGCTCTTCTCAGCAACCTTCAGCGCACTCAATTTTTCAAACAGCAAAGCGCGCGCGCGATGAAGACGCGACCGGACAGTACCAATCGCACATCCGAGCGCTTCGGCGGTCTCGGCATAATTCATCTCGTGCAGATCACAGAGCACTACGACTTCACGGTAGTGTGGGGGCAAGGCAAGCACTGCCTTCCGTACTGTTTCGATCGTTTCACGCCGGGTCAGATCACAGAGCGGATCGTTCAGGGAGATCAATCCTTCAAGCACCAGTGATTCCTGGTCTTCTCTCTCTTCACTGATCGGCAATAGTGAGCGATCTTTTTCAATCCGTCGCAGGACCTGGTTGCGCGCAATGCCGTAAAGATAGGCCGTGAAAGACCCCCGCGCGGAATCATAATTTCCATTATCGCGCATGAGGGTCATAAAGACATCCTGAGTCACATCTTCGGCAAGTGTTTCAGAACCGCTCATCCGCAATGCGAACCGATAGATGTTTCCCTGACGTCTGCGATAAAGAGAGACAAATGCGCTCTCCTCGCCAGCACGCATGAGACGCAATAGTTCATCATCGCTTAGAGTGGTGTGCACGGCCATCGCTCATAATTCAGGCTTGGAACGCTGAAAGTTCCATAAAATTCAAGAGAGAAAAGAAAGAAATCAAAAGGCAAAAGGCAAAAGGCAAAAATAAAGAAGAACGTTCTCATGAAATCAAAAATCAAAAGGCCGGAATTGGCTTCTTTATTTTTACCTTTTGCCTTTTGCCTTTTGCCTTTTGATTTCTTTCTTTTCTCTCTTCATCTTCGCGGGCTTCGCGATCTCCCTTTCAACTTAATCTCAAACAGTTTCGGCCAAAGTTTGCCCGTCACGAAGAGCCTGTCGCGAGCTTCGTCATACGCGATGCCGTTGAGCACATCGACCGGACGCTGACGATCTTCGGGCGAAAGCAACCCTGACAGATTGATCCAGGCAGTGATCCTGCCGCTCTGCGGATCAATTCGGGCAATGCGGTCTGTCAGCCAGATGTTGGCGTAGATTTCACCTTTGATATATTCGAGTTCGTTGAGATTATTGACCGGTCCTGAGCCATCGTAGACGTTGATCACGCGCTCGACCGTAAAGTTGACGGGGTTGAGAAAGCGAATCCGGTTTGTGCCATCAGTCATAATCAACGAGCGTCCGTCGTGAGTGAGGCCCCATCCTTCCCCGGTATAAGCGAAGGTATTGATCAAATGAAATGAATCAAGTTCGTAAATAAAACCCTGCTGCGATTGCCAGGTCAGTTGATACGCCCGGCCATTGAACAGAGCCAGCCCCTCACCGAAGAACTGTGAGGCCACATCAACTTTTTTGAGCACCTGGCCGGTCTGGAGGTCTACTTTGCGAATCGAGGATTGACCATTCAGGCCAGTGCTTTCATAAAGTGCCCCCTCATGAAATACGAGTCCCTGCGTAAAAGCATTGGGATCGTGCGGATAGACGTTGACAACCTCGTAAGTGAGGTTTTGAACTCTGGCAGGCGCAGTAATCCGCTCTGCCTGCTGGTTCTCGCCGCTTTGTTGCCCGCGAACCGTCGGCTCGCAGGTATTGAATGCACCCAGAAAAAGTAGCACCACGGATGAAAAAATAATTATTAAATAATGCATCATTCTGACCTCGTACTGTTTAATGCCACTATGGCCCAACTCTTTCATAAATCGGGGTAAACATTTCTTTTGCGAACCTTGCGACGTTCTTGAAATATGTTAGTATCTGCGCGGTGTCAAGACTCGTTTAAGGATTCAATACAGGAGAATCAATGTTAGATAGTAACTGCACCTTTTGCCGGATCGTTGCCGGCGATATTCCGTCTACCAAGGTATACGAAGATGATCAGGCTTATGCCTTTCGCGACTTAAATCCACAGGCCCCGACGCACGTTTTAATCGTCCCTAAAGAACATATTGAATCACTCAATGACATAGCTCAGGGCGATGAAGCATTGCTCGGCCATCTATTGCGTCTCGCCCCTAAGATCGCCAATCAATTCGGTATGGCTGAGAGCGGTTTCCGCGCAGTCATCAACACAGGAGAGAACGGGGGACAGACCGTGTGGCATCTGCACGTGCATTTGTTGGGCGGGCGCCCGATGACATGGCCTCCGGGTTAAAGCACTCCAATCATTCGGTCATCAGTGAAGATTATTTAATCCATCACTTATGACAATTACCATAAGTTCCCGACGGTTTTGAGCGAGTAGAGAACGAGTGCCACTCCGCCCACAATCAATAATACCAGTGCGGCGATCACTCCCCCCACGAAAAAATACTCAGAAAGACCTGGTTTCCTTCGCTCACGCGCATATCTTCGCAGGAGATTCATATTCCATCGATTCGATTTGATGAAGAAATCGGTCGCATCTCCGACGAATGGGATGATGCCGAGCAGATAATCCAATCCGACGTTCACGGCCATTCGCAAAATGATGATTTTAGGCACGCTGTAGAAGATTGCGCTGCCGATCAAATAGATGGAAAAGACGGCTGTCGCTGTATCCCCAAGCCAGGGCACGGCGCCGAGAATCGGATCGAGCCCGATGCGAATATTGAGAAATGGAATGCGGATCAGATCGTCGAGCCATCGAGCCATGCGCTCTAGATGTTCGAGTTCAGCTCCTTCCACTCTTTTCACTTTTCGATCGAAGCCCTTCTCACGGGTCTCAATCGAGGAGTCCAGGTCATTCATTTTGGTAATCCACGGTTAAACATAGAGGGTACGATACCAACCAGAAGAGAGAATACGAAACAAACGAAAATAACGAAACAAACGAAAAAGCTAAGAATTTTTCGTTTGTTTCGTTATTTTCGTTTGTTTCGTATTCTCTTCACAATCAGAATGGCCTCGCGGCTGTACGTCCAATCTTGATAAAGACTCTGCCCAGAGCACGAATCTTGGAGACCGGAGGGGGCAGTAATGTCAGATCAGGTGTGCCTATGTCCTCATCGCCGTGTTTCTCTTTCAACCAGCGCTGGAATAGCGCACGCACCACACGGGGATCGTCGGCCGCAGCGAGAAAGGCATTACGCAGATGCTCTGGAGTGGTAATGCGAAACCTGTGCGTGGCGAAGTAAGAACGCAGGGCGGCAAAAAACTTCTCATCTCCAAGTTCTTCGCGCAAAGCCACAAACAGAAGCGCGCCCTTTGCCTGCACAATTGCGGCGTATTGCAGAGCGCTCTTAAAATCTTTCACCGGTTTGTCGACCTCCTGATCAATCCCGCCCAGCATCCGATAAGCCTGATACGCTCCGCGCACCTGTTGCTCGAATATCAAATCGCCAAGCTCTTTTCCATAGGCGGCTTCGTGATGATAAGCGGCCGCGAAGGTTGCCAGGGCTTCGTCAACGTAGGGTGATCGCTCAGGGTCACTGCCCACAATCCCACCCCACCATTGCTTGGAGATGCCGTGCGCGAGCGTAAATTCAAAGGATGCCTTAATCAGATCTGCCTGTTCGCGCAACACACCGGGCAGCCGCGCTGCCTGCGGTGCGTCGAAATCAATATAATAGGCCTGCGCCAGGGCGACGATCGCTGGAAACTCAATACCACTATATCCTGCAGGCAGAGGCAGCTCGATTACCTGCAGGATGGGGTATGCGTAATCGCCAAATGCCTTCGAGTATGTTTCGATTGCACGCGCGGCAATGCTGAGTGCGCGTTTTCCCAAACGATCATCGCCCTCGCGAAAATACGAAACCACCCGCACATTTCCCACTTTCTGTTCGACGGTCTTGACTCGCTCAGCAAGTACCAAGGCAAACCCACGCATTTTTTCGCCACGGAAATTGTTTACCGTCATTTTCCGCGATGATCTGCTCTCTGCTGCCGAAGGCCTGGCTTCAACTCTCGTTCCCGAACCAAGGACTAGAACTCCTTCAGACGTTTTGACGCTCACATCATAATCGGCAACTTCGCTGAAGATAATCCCACCCAACCCGGAAGCAAGGTTGGGCTCAGTTGATTGAATCTCTTTAACGGCAACGATCGGATAAAAGTAGCCGAGCAACATCGCTTCTTCGCCCGCAAAGAAGATATCACGCGCGTCGCGTGGCTGCCGCTCATCACTAACGGCATCATTGACTTCATGCAAAAAGTGAGCGAGCAGGCTCGCCTCTTCACGCTGCACTCGAGGTATACGAGCGGCGAAATCAAGTGTCAGATCAATGCTCTTGCCCGGGGCGAGTTTGTACGGCAGATCAACTTTCAGCGCAGTGTTGCGCGCTCGCAGACTGAATTTCAATGCGCGCGATCCGGAAGCGACACGCTGAACCGTCATCCATGGATCTTCTTCTTCAGTCAAACCGAAGTTCGGATAGAGATGGAAGATGAGGTTATCGAGGTCTTCACGCGTCGTATTGGTGAAGCGGACGATTTCGCGGCCTTTAAAACTCGCGTCGTTATAATCCAGGTCGACTTCAATTCGATAACGAACGCTCGCTGACGCAGTGGTGGGATTTGAGGGGTTATAGACCCCGGCATATCCGATGAGTGCAAACAAACAGGCCACCTGTACACACAATGGCGCCTGAACACTTATGAGACTTTTGCGATAATCAGATTTCACCAGGACATTTTACTTCACTAAGCGGAAAAAGCACATTTCCTCATTGCCTGTAATGCATCAGTAAATGGCGGCAATCGACCACGGATTGTCACGGATGCGACGGATTAGCGGCGATTAAATCCGTGAAAATCCGTCGCATCCGTGATAATCCGTGGTCAATTGCCGCCATTTACTGATGCATTACCATTGCGTGACTGACGATCTTTTGCGCCTGATCGATGATCTCATCCAGGTGGTCCTGGCTCTTGAAACTCTCCGCATAGAGCTTGTAGATGTTTTCCGTACCGGAAGGACGCGCGGCGAACCAGCCGCTCTCCGCAACAACCTTCAAACCGCCGATCTCGGCATCATTTCCAGGCGCCTTTGTCAGTTTGGATACGATTGGCTCCCCTCCTAAATCTCTCGCCGTAACATCCTCAGGTGACAATTTCTTCAAGATGCTCTTCTCTTCCGGTGTTGCGGGCGCATCGATGCGTGTGTAGTACGGCGTGCCCAACCTCGACGCCAGCTCTTGATAGTGGCGACCGGGGTCCTTGCCGGTGCGTGCTGTGATCTCCGCAGCAAGCAACCCGAGAATAATTCCATCTTTGTCGGTAGTCCACGCCGTTCCATCCTTACGTAGAAAACTCGCCCCGGCGCTCTCCTCGCCACCGAAACAACACGTGCCGTCCAATAGCCAGGGTACAAACCATTTGAAGCCTACAGGGACTTCGATCAACCTCCGTCCCAGGTCTTCGACGACGCGATCAATCAAACCACTGCTGACGAGCGTCTTACCCACACCTGCCGTAGTTTGCCATTGCCGGCGATTGGTGAGCAAATAAAATATGGCCACTGCGAGGTAACAGTTGGGGTTCATCAAGCCGATAGAGGGGGTAACGATGCCGTGGCGGTCTGAATCAGGATCATTGCCCCAGGCGACATCAAATTGATCCCTGAGTTTGACCAAACCGGCCATAGCATATGGGCTTGAGCAATCCATTCGGATTTTGCCGTCGTGGTCCAGGGTCATAAAGCCGAATGTCGGATCGACCGTGCGATTAACCACAGTGATGTTCAACCCATATTGCTCACTGATTGGCTGCCAATACCCGACCGCTGCGCCACCAAGGGGATCAACCGCAATCCTCAGACCTCCGGCCCGAATCGCATCCAAGTCCACGACCTCGGCCAGGTCCTTCACATACGGTGTCACAAAATCTTCCTCGTGTGTGGTGGCGGCTTTCAAGGCGGCAGAGAATGGTCTTCGTTTCACCTCTTTGTTGCCTGATCGAAGCATAGTGTTGGCACGGTCTTGAATCCAGCCCGTGACATCGGTATCGGCGGGGCCGCCGTTGGGAGGATTGTATTTGAATCCGCCATCAGCCGGCGGATTGTGCGATGGGGTGATGACGATGCCATCCGCAAGATCATCTTCCCGCCTGCGATTGTAAACAAGGATTGCGCGCGAGATGACGGGCGTCGGGGTTAAACCATCATCGCGCTGAATGAACACTTCAATACCGTTCGCTGCCAGAACTTCCAGAGCGTTGCGTTGGGCCGGAGCAGAGAGAGCGTGCGAATCCCTGCCCATAAAGAGGGGACCATTGGTGCCCTGGCTCTGCCGATAATCGCAAATCGCCTGTGTAATGGCCAGAATGTGCGATTCGGTAAAGCTTCCATTGAGAGGCGTGCCTCGGTGTCCGCTGGTCCCAAAGCTGACCAACTGCTGAGGATCGCTCAAGTCGGGATGGCTTTCATAATATGCGCGTTCGAGTTTGTCGACATCGATCAATTGCTCTGGAGGAACAGGGTGACCGGCGAGTGGATGCGTCTTCATTTTGTCCGGATCCTTTCGGTTTTCGGCAAGTTTCAACTTCCGGCTAATAGTTTCAACACAAAGGGTCAAAGGATCAAAGGGTCAAAGGGAGATAAATGCTTGATTTTTTTCTTCTTTGAACCTTTGTCCCTTTGACCCTTTGTGTTGAAACTATTAGCCGGAATGCGAATCTACCCGTGTCATTCCGTGGTTCATTTTACCGCGATCTTCTTGTGTCTCCATTCGCAACTCAGCAGATCGCCAATGCGCTCTATACTCACATCTGCCGGCGGATAATTCGCGAGCGTTTGCGGATCATGGGCATAGTGTCCCTGCTTCGGGAAGACTGTCGTCACACGCAGGCCCCAGATTTTTTTAATAGCTGTCAGAATACGCAGCTTATCATCGACCAATACATAATGCTCAGCCGGGTATCGTTGTTCTACGTCGTCCAGTTCATGTTCCTTGTGCACATAAATCAGCACATTACTGTCAACCGCATCGAAAAGCCCCGACCTCTCAATCTTGCGCGGCTGAAAGACCACATCACCGTCGGAAAGGATGACCGCCGGCCCCCACTGTTTGACGTACTCAACCACGTCGAGTGAGTTCGGAAAGAGACGGTTCGCGAACGGATAGTTGATGAGAAAATTTGAAACGGTCAGGAGACGGGGATCACGCGGGTGCTCAATCCTGTATCGCTGCAATGCCCCCAGATAGTCAGCATAACCAAGCTCACTGCGCAAATTTTCGAAGATCGTCCAGTAGCGCTGCGCTCGCTCACTCCCAACCTCGCGCTCGAGATGCCGCTTGAGGTCCGCGGTGATGCGATCGTTGTCGAGTAGCGTATTGTCTACATCGAAAAGGAACACCACCTGGTTAACAGTGTAATTTTGCGTCGTCATAGTTGTCATACTATCTATTGCAATAAACCTATTGCAATAAACCTATTGCAATAAAC
>JAKEHZ010000089.1 GCA_022614735.1 Acidobacteriota bacterium
ATCCTAGAAATTTTCCGTTTGTTCCGTTATTTCCGTTTGTTCCGTTTTCTCTCTTCCCTTCCATAACCACAAAATCCGTTAGTACCTGGAGATCTGAGATTCGCCTACTGTGGCTGCAGTTATTTTATGGTTCCGCTCTCATGGTATCTCGCGCTGAGCGCTGTGTTGTTCACAATAGGCGTAGTCGGCGTGATCATTCAACGTAATGTCATCGTGCTCTTTATGTGCATTGAGTTGATGCTCAATGCAGTCAATTTAACTCTGGTCGCATTCTCGCGTTTCTTCGGCGATGTGACGGGGCAGTTGTTCGTCTTCATTGTCATGGCTGTGGCGGCGGCGGAGGCCGCCGTCGGGCTCGCAATCATCATCGCCTTGTTCCGCAATCGCGAAACGCTCAATGTGGATGAAGCAGATTTGCTCAAACTGTAATTAGAGTCTGGAGTCTGGAGTCCGGAGTCCGGAGTCCGCAAGTCGGGAGTTTGCAATTCAGGATAATTCAGACCTCTCACTTGCGGACTCCGGACTCCGGACTCCAGACTCCAGACTCCCCACCTTTTCTTATGCTTAAATGGATCACCCTGGCGCCACTGATTGGTGCGATCATTTGCGGACTGTTCGGTAAGCGTATCATGACAGTGCTCGGCCAGAAGTCGGCTGAGAAGGTCATTGGTCTTATCGCTTGCGCTTCTGTGGCTATTTCTACCGCGCTCGCCTTCATCGTTTTCTTCGGCCGAGAGTGGCCGGTTGTAAAAGGGAAGCCGCAGATCACCGAACATTTCTTCACCTGGCTCAAAATTGGATCCTTCCAGGCTGATTTCGCCTACCTGCTCGATCCGCTCTCCGGCGTTTATATACTTTTCGTCACCGGGGTCGGATTGCTGATTCACATATATGCGGTGGGCTACATGCACGGCGATCCGGGCTTCTACCGGTTCTTTGCTTACCTGAATCTGTTTATGTTTATGATGCTCACGCTCGTGCTGGCCGACAATCTTCTGGTTTTGTTCGTTGGTTGGGAGGGTGTCGGTCTCTGTTCGTATCTGCTGATCGGTTACTACATTCGTCGCCAATACGCCGCCGATGCTGCCAAGAAGGCATTCATCATGAACCGTATTGGTGACTTCGGTTATACGATCGGAATGTTGATTGTCTTCGTTACTTTCGGCACGATCAGTTTTGTGGAGAAAAACGGAGTGCAGGGGTTCCTCGAACAAGCAGCGAGCCGTCCTGTTGAGCCACTCTGGTTTTTTGGAGTGATGACAGCCATTGCGTTGCTGCTCTTTGTCGGCGCAACGGGTAAGTCAGCGCAGATTCCGCTTTACACCTGGCTGCCGGATGCGATGGCCGGCCCGACGCCGGTCTCAGCATTGATCCATGCGGCAACGATGGTCACTGCGGGTGTTTATCTGACCGCGCGTTGTAGCGCTGTCGTCGTGAAATCACCTACGGCGATGATAGTGATAGCGTTCATCGGCGCGATGACTGCGATCTTTGCCGCGACCATTGGCCTGGCGCAAAGCGATATCAAGAAAGTCCTCGCCTATTCAACCATCTCACAACTCGGCTTTATGTTCCTGGCCTGCGGCGTCGGAGCGTTCATCGCTGGAATTTTTCACGTCATGACGCATGCATTCTTCAAAGCCTTGTTGTTCCTTGGCTCCGGCTCGGTGATTCACGGGATGCACGATGAACAGGACATCCGAAAGATGGGTGGATTGCGGAAGTATATGCCTATCACATTCGCCACGATGATGGCCGGCTGGTTGGCGATCAGCGGTGTCCCATTGCTGTCCGGCTTCTTCAGCAAGGATGAGATCTTATGGCGCACGTGGTCAACCGAGGCGTTACCTCCCGGCTGGGGCCAGGTACTATGGCTCATCGCAGCTATCACTGCCGGGCTGACAGCGATCTATATGACCAGAATGATGGTCATGACATTCTGGGGCAAAGAGCGTTTCGGTCACGATCACGATCATGGGCACACAGGTGAAGGTGATGCTCACGACCATCACGTTAAACCGCACGAATCGCCCGCGGTGATGTGGATCCCGCTGGTGATCCTTGCCGTTTTGTCAATCTTTGGTGGTTATGTCGGTGTCTCCCCTGCATTGAGCAGCCTCGTGGGAGTGCATAGCGAAAACAAGTTCGAGCATTTCCTGGAACCGGCAATAGCCAAGGCCAGTGGACACACGACAACTGCACATGTGAGCGCACAGGCTCCCGCTGCGGGAACACACGGCGCAGCGACAGTCGCAACAAGACAGGAAGCGGCCCACGAAGGCGGACACGACTTCGGCGTGGAACGATTTTTCACCTTGATTTCGATTATCATCGCGGTCCTCGGCATAGGGTTCGGCTTCCGGTTCTTCAATCGAAACCCGCTCTGGCAACCACCACGCCTACTTGAGGAGAAATATAAGATTGATGAATTCTACGATGATACGATCGTCAATCCCATTGAGCAAACCTCACGTTTTGTTCTGTGGAAAATAGTCGACGTGAAAATCATCGATGGTTTTGTGAATTCGCTCGCTCGTGGATTTGCGGGACTGGCTAACGTATTGCGTTACACGCAGACGGGCTTTGCGCGCAACTACGCGGCTGTGATTCTGATCGGTGCGATCCTGGTCATTGGTTACTTCGGGTTTGTCGCCCTGCGCTAAAGAATATGAACATCGTCACAATAACAACTTTTCTGCCTCTGGTCGGGGCTGTTCTGTTGCTGCTTCATAGCTTATTCTGGTCATCACACGAGTCATCGAAGGAGAGGCTCGATAAGCATTATCGCTGGATAACCCTCATCTTCACTTTGTTGACCTTCTTCGCCTCGCTCCTGATCGTAGCCGGCTTCGATCGTTCACAGGCCGGTCCGCAGCTTGTCGAAAGGACCCCGTGGATCACCGCGCTGGGCGTGAGCTATTTCGTCGGCGTTGATGGCATTAGCCTCTGGCTCGTGCTGCTGACGACGTTCCTCATGCCGATTTCAATCCTGGCGAGCTGGCATATAGAAAAGCGCGTTCGTGAATACATGCTCTTTATGCTTGTGCTCGAGACGGGAATGATCGGTGTTTTCGTTTCGTTCGATATGTTCCTGTTCTACATCTTTTTCGAGATCACGCTGATTCCCATGTATTTTCTGATCGGCGTCTGGGGGTACGACCGGCGCATCTATGCGGCAATTAAGTTCTTCCTCTACACGGTTGTCGGCAGTTTGCTGATGTTGATCGCAATCATCGCAGTATACATTTACAACGGCGGTAACTCATTCGACATTATTGAAATCACCAACAATATCGCGACGGGAAAAACGATCATCCCGGACGATATCAAGTTCTGGTTATGGCTGGCATTTGCTTTTGCCTTCTTCATCAAAGTCCCGCTCTTTCCGCTGCACACGTGGTTGCCTGATGCGCACGTTGAAGCGCCCACCGCCGGGTCGATCATCCTGGCCGGCATACTGCTCAAGCTGGGGACTTACGGTTTGATGCGATTCAACCTGCAGTTCTTCCCGGACGTTTCGCTCCAGGTTGCGCCCTATGTGATGATCCTGGCGGTGATCAGTATTATCTATGGTGCGCTTGTGGCAATGGTGCAGCCCGATATGAAGAAGCTCGTGGCTTACTCATCTGTCTCTCACCTCGGATTCGTCGTCATGGGCATCTTTGCTTTCACTGAATTATCTATGCAGGGCGCGCTCTACCAGATGCTCAATCACGGCATCTCATCGGGCGCCCTCTTCTTATGCGTTGGTTTACTTTCAGATCGGCGGCATACGCGCGAGATCTCAGAGTATGGAGGGATTGCGACGCCGATGCCGCAGTACTCGACGATGTTCACGATCATCGCGCTCTCGAGCCTCGGGTTGCCTCTGCTCAACGGGTTCATCGGTGAGTTTTTAATCCTGATCGGCACTTTTTCTTCTGTCGTGCCGCACGCGAAACTCTTCGCCGTAGTCGGCGCCACAGGAGTGATTCTCTCGTCGGTCTATCTGCTCTGGATGTTACAGCGAGTGATCTTTGGCGAAATCTCGAAGAAAGAGAACGCAGGGCTCGCTGATATGGACTTGCGCGAGAAATTCGCGCTTGTGCCGATGGTTGTGATCGCGATTTTTATGGGTATCGCGCCTATGTTATTCCTGCGTGAGACTGAGAAATCTGTCAATAATGTGAGGCAGATTGTTGAGACCAAAATCCAAAGAGCGGCGAAGTAGCTATAATAATCACAATGCAACTTGAAAATCTAAACCTCAATTATTGGGCCATTGCACCTGAGATCATCACCTCACTTGTGGGCGTGCTGATCATGCTTGTTGATGCCTTTTCCAAGAGAGGCGCGCGGAAACCGAATGCGATAATCTCGCTGATCGGCCTGGTCCTCGCCCTGATCTCGGTCGTGATGCTGTGGAACGTGGGAAGTGGAAGCTTCTTCGGCAAAATGGTGGTCATCGATCCGATCCGCATCTTCTTCTCAATCACTATTCTGATTGTGTCGATCATCGCAGTTCTTCTCGCGGAGCAGTTTCTGCGCGATGAAGGGCTACCGCCGGGCGAGTTCTTCGCGCTGATAATGTTTGGCACGACTGGAATGCTATTGCTGGCGGCGGCAGGCGACCTGGTCATGGTCTTCCTCGGATTGGAAATCTCCTCGATCACGACCTACGTGATGGCCGGTTATCGCCGTTATGATTTACGCTCCAACGAATCATCGCTCAAATACTTTCTGCTGGGTTCTTTCTCGACTGCATTTTTACTTTACGGAATGGCGCTCGTTTATGGAGCGACAAAGACGACAAACATCGAGGGCATTCGTAAAGCTATTGAAACCGGCCAGATTACCTATCCCGCGTTGCTGCTCATCGGCGTCGCAATGATGCTCGTCGGCTTCGGCTTCAAGATCGCGAGTGCGCCGTTCCATCTCTGGACGCCGGATGTTTATGAAGGGGCGCCGACAATTGTCACAGGTTTTATGAGCACAGCACCGAAGGCCGCCGTCTTTGCGGCTTTCCTGCGAGTGTTCGTTGGCGGCTTTGATGTCCCGGTGGCGGGAATCGGTTTACAGTTACACGAAACCTGGATCAGCGTTCTGGCCGCCATCTCGATCGTCACTATGACCATCGGCAATGTCATCGCGATTTCACAGAAGAATATCAAACGTATGCTCGCATATTCATCGATCGCACACGCGGGCTATGTCCTGGTCGGATTCGTTACTGGCGATTATGCGCCGGTAGCGTTTTATATGCTGGTTTACTCGCTCATGACGATCGGCGCATTCGCAGTAATTCAGTTGCTGGCGCGTGCGGGTGATCAGAGGACAGAGATTGCCGATTATGCGGGTATAGGGTTTGAAGTTCCTCAGTTGAGTTTTCCTCTCGCAATCTTTCTGCTCAGTCTTGCAGGGATACCACCGATGGCAGGCTTTATAGGCAAGTTCTACGTCTTCAAAACAGCATGGGATTCGGGACTAGTAATGCGTTATCTTGTCGTCGCGGCAATAATCAACAGCATTATCTCAGTCTACTACTACCTCTACCCGATTGTAGTGATGTTTTTCCGCCCGCTTGCACCAGGTTTCGTCAAACCGCGGGTGAGTGGCGCAGCCGCGTTTGCGTTAATTCTGGCAGTCTTCGGGACACTCTACCTGGGTATATTGCCAAATCGCTTGCTCAATGCGATGGGGCGCGGAATGGGTGGGCAACAGGCACAGGTGCGGGTGATTAATCGATAAAATCGACACCAAGACAAAGAGAGAAAACGAAACGAAAGAAATAGATGCTAGATGCTAGATGCTAGGTGAGCGTCCTAGCATCTAGCATCTAGCATCTATTTCTTTCGTTTCGTTTTCTCTCTTCATCGTCAGATTGCCGGCTTGCGTCCCGCCCACGGTTTCGCTTTCTCAAGCTGTGCTGCCAGACGAAAGAGAGTCGCCTCATCGCCAAAGCGCGCCGAGAACATCACACCGACCGGTAAGCCATCCGGCGTCCAATGCAACGGCACAGAGATCGAAGGCTGCCCCGTCACATTGTAGAGCGCGGTGTAAGGACCAAACTCGGTGATCTCTTTCGTGAAATGCGTGATGTTTTCGGGTGACAAACCCAGGAGGCCAAGCGGCACCGGAGGCTTGGCCAGGGTCGGGGATAAGATGACATCGTAGGTTTGCTGAAACCTGGCCATTGCCAGGCCGATTTGATGGGCGGTGGCGATGGCCCGTGAATAAGCCAGGACGTCCACCCTGCGTCCCTGCTGGCTCATCACCCAGGTCACCGTTTCGACGTCTTTTTCTGTCACAGGGCGTCCGAGAGTTCTGGCCGCGTCATCCAACGTCCTGGCGACCGAAACATTGATTACGTTTAGAAAAGCCTCGCGCATTACGGCATTGTCGATCGGCAGCTTCGATTCTTCTACCCTATGACCCAGGCTCTCGCATAACTTTGCCGCGTTGACTGCGGCTTTTTCGCATTCGGGATCGAGCGGTGTTCCACCCGGTGTTCCGGTGATGAGCGCGATCCGCAGTTTATCCGGGGCAATGAGCGTCTCTTTCAAAAACGGCCGGGGCGGTCGCGGCGAGAAGAAGGGTGAGCCGAGCTCTGCACCAGCTGTCGCATCGAGCAGCGCCGCGCAATCGCGCACTGAAATCGTTACTACGTGATGGGCCGAGAACCCATTCCATCCTTCAAACTGGGTTGGACCCATCGGCACGCGCCCGCGCGTCGGCTTCAAGCCGATCAAGCCACAGCAGGAAGCAGGTATGCGGATCGAACCACCGCCATCGCTGGCGTGCGCTGCGGGCAGAATGCGGCTGGCTACGGCTGCGGCGGACCCGCCCGACGAGCCGCCGCTTGTTCTGGTGAGATTCCAGGGGTTGTGCGTCTTGCCGTAAAGAACCGATTCGGTGGTGGTAGTCAAGCCGAGCTCTGGCGATGTCGTTTTAGCGAATATGACCAGGCCGGCCTTTTTGTAGCGAGAAACCAGTGTGCTGTCGAAATCGGCCACCGAATCTTTCCAGACTCGGCTGCCTACCGAGGTGATTGTGCCCTGCATATATTGGCCCAAATCTTTTAACGCGAAGGGTACCCCGAGGAATGGTCCGGCGGGCAACCCCTGCTTGATTTGTGCTTCAGCCTTATCGAAGAAAAGATGGCAAAATGCATTTATTTTAGGATTGACGGCTTCGACCCTTTGGCGTACGGCGTTTAGTATTTCGAGAGGTGTAATCTGCTTTTTGGCAATCAACTCGGCCAGACCGAGTGCATCGTACCTGTCATATTCAGCCGCCAGGCCCGACAGGTTATTCAGAGCCAGACCTGCGCCGGCAACAGCAGTATTTTTGATCATATCGCGACGATTCATCTTCATCAAAAAAAGCTCCTTAGAAAATCCCTGGGAGCGCACCCGTCCCCGCGTGCGGGGCTTCGATAAGGAGCCCCGTCCGGAAACCCGGCACGCGGGGACGCGTGCGCTCCCAGGGCGCTTTCATTCTTTCAGCGAACAGCAATCGGTGCGACGGTCGAGCCCGTGCCCCCCTGTATTTTGAGCGGTTGCACAAAGAAGGCGAATTCATAAACGCGCTTCGCCGCCAGTTCGTCAAGTTTCATGTTTTCAAGCAGGTGTATTCCGTTCACCACCAGCATGATCTGGTGGATAGGAAGTGAGACCTTCGGATCGGGATTGGGAGATACCTCTACTGAGATGTTGTCGGCGCCGACCAGCATCGGATCCTGTTTCGCCAGCCATTCCGCCGCAGCGACCCCGATTCCCGGGCATCCCTTCGCATAGCGTGTATTATCCTTGCCCCAGAGCTTGCTCCAGCCGGTGTGAATGATCACAGCATCACCGCTTTGTAGTTTAAGCTTTTGCCTCTCGAGCGCCTGCTCAATGTCCTGGGGTGTAATCTCGTAGTTGTCGGGCAGGATCTCCACACCCTTCATCGCCGCCACGTCGATCAGCACACCGCGCGTGATAAGCGAGCCTACATTTTCAATCCCGAGCTTCTCGAAGCCGCCGCGGGTCGATGTTTCATCGACCTTGAAGCAATTATACATGCTGTTGCCGATTGTCTGGTGAGCGAAGCCATCGAACTGCGTACCAACTTGGCCGATCTCGCTGACAACCAGTTCTTCGTTGCTGCCTCGACGGTTCGACTGGGGGTTCATAAATGTCCGTTTGGTATGCACGTCGAAACGACGCGTACCGAAGAATGGCATGGAAGAGTTGAGCCTGTGTCCGAGCTCGATCACCTCACCTGTGCGGATAATCTTTACCGCGCGCAGTACCGTTTCAGGCTTCATGTGGTTGCCGGAACCCCGCTGATCGCCGGGGCCCCACTTCGAGGGACAGCGCTGTGCGTCGGCAGGAGGTTGCCAGGTCTGGGCGGAAGCTGCAGTCCCCGTAAGAACGAAGATCAAGGAAATAGCATAACGCGATATAATGCGTGTAGTAACTCGCATGTTTGTTCCTCCTGGAAAAATGGAAAGAAAGAGAGAATACGAAACAAACGAAAATAACGAAACAAACGAAAAATTTTAGGCTTTTTCGTTTGTTTCGTTATTTTCGTTTGTTTCGTATTCTCTCTTCGTTTTCGTTTGTTTCGTATTCTCATTCACAACTCTTATCGGGTTGGCATAGATCCACGGCCGCTGCTCGCCGTCGATTTCAAGCCAGACTTCAGCGCGATAAACGCCGGCTTCATTCAAATTGAAAATTAGTTTGTCGGACTTCGATTCTCCAATAACAATGCCATTGCGAAATAACTTGATAGTGCCAATCACCGGAGCAGCCAGGCGCAGGCGCAGTCCTTTTTCGAGTATCACCTGGTCACCCATTATCGCTCTTTGTTTGTCATTGCGTTCAGCAATAAAGGCAAAACCCGTCGGATCGCATAACCAATCGTGCGCGACATAGGCATGGCCTTGCTTCAACGCCTCACGCACCGATTTTTCATTGTATTTGCGCAGAAGAATATGTGTTGTGACATAACTCAAACTTCGTTCATAAGGATCGAAATCGAGCCTGGCGATCAAATCGCCTTCTTTTCGGTCTTTCACCATCTCAGTGATCTGAGGCGATTGTTGCGCCGTAACCTTGCGCGGAGGATCGCCGACGATGCTTATCACAATTGCATCAGGCCCCGCTGCATTGATGGTGAATACTTGATTATGGTGACAGTCGTTGGCAGCGATTCCAGTGAGGCTTTGTACCTCTAAATCGCGATCCCACTTGGCGATGATCTGAGAAAGATAATCCTGTGATGCGCCGAAGACCTCCATCGGAAACTCGGTGAGAATTTGTTGGACCCGTTTCAGTCGCTCAGGATTCGTGAAAGATCCGCGCAGCCACAACACAAATTCGCCCTCATCCATAAAATCTGTGTGGTGGTTGTAGATCTCCAATCCATCCAATTCAGCTGTGCCCCAATCGAGTTTCTCCTCGACGTGTGAGAGAAAGATCAGGCCACCATCCTGTTTGACCAGTCGAATATAGCCGTCTCGCGTCTTCCAGTTTTTGTTGGTGTAGGACGAGATGATCGATCGCGTTGGATGGACGATAAAGCCTTCGGATTCCGCGCCCGGAATGAACAGCACGCCTTCGCGAATCCCGTGCCAGCTTTGACTGATGAAATCCCGCGGCGGTCGCACGTGATCACTAAGCAGGATAATTCTCACTCCCGCCTGCTTTGCTGCGGTGAGTAATTCGGAGCGTGTGCCGCCTGTATGCGACGAGTCTTCTGCATGCGCGTGCATGATTGCGCGATAGTCCTCAAATCCCGTAATAAGTGTCGGGGTTTTACGCGAGCTTTGATAACGCAATCGTTCCTCACGAACAGCGCGCAGCCGTTCAGGTTCCAATCTTTCGAGCGTGGTGTACTTACGTCCCACTCGAGGCTGTCTTGGCTGAGGCTTACCGTTTATCGGGAAATTGATGATAATCGGAGCGCATAGTATGAATGCCCGGAAGAGAAAACGAAACAAGCGAAAAGATGAGGGATTTTCGCTTGTTACGCTTATTACGCTTATTTCGCTTTCTCTCTTCCTCTCCATTTTTGTAATCCTACAAATTCACATGATGAATGTCACGTGAAAGATGGACTAACCAATTTCTTTCATGCATAATCGCGCCAACCCACAAAATCTATTCAGAAATAGCGGCCAAATTGGAGAGGAAATAGTATGAGGAAAAAAGCTTTACTTCTCATTTCAGCTTTAGTGGCTATCTTTTTGCTTAGCGTTCAGCTCGTGGTTGCTGACGAATGGCAGAAAATATTTGATGGAAAGACGATGAATGGCTGGCGATTGATGGCAGTGCACGGCGGTAAGGGCGGTATCTGGACTGTTGAGGACGGAGCGCTCGTCGCCGATCAGGACAAAAATCATCAGGGCGGTCTGCTTGGTACCGAGCGCAAATATTCGGACTTTGAGATCGAGCTCGAGTTCAAAGTAGATAATCCGGTTGATACCGGGTTGTTCCTGCGAACGCGCGATGACGGGATGGGGTATCAGATCACGATCGATTATAACGATGGAGGGTTTATCGGCAGCCTCTACGCTCCGGCAGAAGGCGGTTTTATTCAGCAAAACAAAGACTGGGAGAAGTATTTCCGCAAAAATCAATGGAACAAACTTCGCGCACGAATTGAAGGCCAGCCCGCACATGTGACTTCATGGTTGAACGATGTGAAGATGAGTGACTTTAAGGATAACCGGGAGCGCTACCCGCGCGATGGTTACATCGGATTGCAGGTTCACAGCGGCGCAGGCGCGTGGGGGGAGAAGAGCAAAGCCAGATTCAAAAATATCCGCATCATGGAGATCAAAAGATAACGTCACCTTCCCGTTGATGACTTTGTCTGACTAACTCGAATGACAATGAAAGCAAGTCGACTTCTTACTTTGATATTGCTGCTCGCCTGCGGTGTATATAGCACAGGGGCGCAAAACCAATCCACCGAGCTTAAACGCCCGCTGATCACTGGCATTGCGCATATCGCATTTCAAGTCAGCGATATGGCGAAGGCGCGAGCCTTTTACGGTGAACTACTAGGTTATGAAGAGCCATTTCAGATCGTCAAAGACGACGGTTCTCTAGTGTTGACTTACTTCAAAGTGAACGAGCGGCAATATATCGAGATCTTTCCCGGCCTGCCGCCCGACAAGGACGACCGCCTGCTCCACATCGCGCTTGAAACGACAGACATTGAAGCGATGCGCGTCTACCTACAATCAAAAGACGTGAAAACACCGGAGAAGGTGAATCAAGGGCGCGATGGCAATTTGAACATGACCGTCGTCGATCCCGACGGACACCGCGTTGAATTCGTGCAGTATCGGCCAGGCTCGCTGCATCACAAAAACAGCGGCCGCTACATATCATCGCGCAGAATCTCGAATCGTATCCTGCATGTTGGCATTACCGTCGCAGACCTTTCTGCCGCGGACAAGTTTTACAAAGATATTCTGGGCTTCTCCGAAATTTGGCGTGGCGGCAGAGACGAGACAACGCTCAACTGGATCAATATGAAAGTGCCGGAGGGGACGGATTACATCGAGTATATGTTAACGACAGGGAAAACGACTCGACAACAACTCGGCGTCTTGCATCATGTGGCTTTGCTTGTACCCGATATTCAACATTCTCTCGAAACCCTACGTCAGCGGGCGCCGGATCCAACAACCATCCGTTCGCCGCAGGTCGGGCGCAACAATCGCTGGCAGCTCAATCTGTACGATCCCGATGGGAGCAGGGCGGAGCTGATGGAACCATTCACGACCAGGTAAGCAGAATAGAATACGAAGCATTATGAAATGGCGAAAATAACGAAACAAACTGATGTCGGGACACATTTTCAAAGTCAGGTTTCAGAACAGAAGGTAAGATGGAATACAAAAAGGGCAAAAAGGGCAAAAAGGGCAAAAAAGGCAAAAGGGCCAAGAATTTTTGGCTTTTTGCTCTCTTTGCCTTTTTTGTATTCCATCTTACCTTCTGTTCTGAAACCTGACTTTGAAAATGTGTCCCGACATCAGCGAGACAAACGAAAATGTCCGGGATATTTCATTTGTTTCGTATTCTCAAAATTTCGGCCAACGCGAGGAAAGGAGTAAATAGTGAGAGCCACTCGAGTAAAACTCTTCGCCTTCATCCTTATGCTGGTCTCGGTGATTGCGATCGATAGCAACTCGATTCATCCCTCGACAGCTCAGCGTCAGCCGAATTTTGTCATCATCTTCGCCGATGACCTTGGCTATGCAGATATCGGCAGCTTTGGTGCGACCGGCTATCAGACGCCAAACCTCGATCGAATGGCCGCTGACGGGATGCGGCTGACGAGTTTCTATGTCGCACAGGCTGTCTGCTCGGCTTCCCGCGCGGCGTTGTTGACCGGATGCTATCCCAATCGCATAGGCATTCAGGGGGCGCTCAATCACACAGCGCAGCACGGAATCAGCGCGGATGAGTTGACCATTGCTGAAGTGCTCAAGACACGCGGCTACGCAACGGCAATCTTTGGGAAATGGCATCTGGGCCATCATCCGCAGTTTTTACCGGTGCGGCACGGCTTCGATGAATACCTCGGCTTGCCGTACTCAAACGATATGTGGCCGAAGCATCCATCAGCCGCTCCTGGTTACTATCCCGATCTTCCTTTGATCGAAGGCGAGAAAACGATCAAGTTAATGCCGGATCAAACGCAGTTGACGACCTGGTACACCGAGCGAGCGGTGAAGTTCATCGAGAAGAATAAAGATAAACCCTTCTTCCTCTATCTGCCGCACGCGATGCCACATGTGCCGCTGTTCGTATCCGACAAATTCAGAGGCAAAACTGAACGGGGTATATACGGCGATGTGATTGCCGAGATTGACTGGTCAGTCGGGCAGGTGCTCGACACGTTGAAGCGACTGAAGCTCGATAGAGACACCCTGGTGATCTTCACATCAGACAATGGCCCGTGGCTCAGCTATGGCGATCACGCCGGTTCGGCCAGGCCGTTGCGCGCGGGTAAAGGCACTGCGTTTGATGGCGGCGTGCGTGTGCCCTTCATCGCGCGTTGGCCGGGGAAGATCCCTCCGGGCACCGTCAATTCCTCACCCTCTATGACGATTGATCTGCTGCCGACTATTGCGAAACTCGCAGACGCCAGAGTGCCGAAGGACCGCATTATTGATGGTTTGGACATCTGGCCGCTTCTCTCAGAAAGACGCTCAACGCAAAGCCCGCATGATGCTTTATATTTTTACTGGGGCAGGGAACTGCACGCAATTCGCTCAGGCAAATGGAAGCTACATCTACCACATAGTTGGACTGATGTTGTCGAACCGGGTAATGGCGGTAAGCCTGGCCGTGCGGTCAGGCAAGAGATCGGTTTAGCGCTCTTCGATCTCGAAAGTGAGATTGGTGAGATGACAAATGTCGCCGATCAAAATCCGGAGGTGGTGAAGAAGTTGATGGCCCTGGTTGAACGCGCGCGTGAGGACCTGGGTGATGCGCTCGTTAATCGCGAGGGAAAAAATGTGCGCCAGCCGGGGAAGCTGGTTGCGGGAAATGGAAAGTAAGTGAGAATACGAAGCAATAAGAATTGGCGAAAATAACGAAACAACCGGCTAGTTTCATACGAAGCCGAAATTAGCTAACAGTTTCAACACAAAGGGTCAAAGGGTCAAAGGGTCAAAGAAGAGTAAAATCAAGCATTTATTCCCCTTTGACCCTTTGACCCTTTGACCCTTTGTGTTGAAACTGTTAGCCGGAAGATGAAACTTGCCAAACAAACAAAATTTTTATGAAACAAAATGTATTGAATGAATCAATTGTCGGAGAGAAGCTGGGTATCTCAAAGGGCCAAGCGCAAGTGGCCGCGACAGCTTTCTTGAGCCTCTTCTCGCTCGTCGGGTTTTCGTTTTATGGACTGCCATTCTTTTACGATTCGATGGTGACAGAATTCGGCTGGAGCCGTTCGACAATCACATCGGGCAATGCATTCGGCAAGATCATCGTCGGGCCCGTCTTCGGCTTTCTCGCCGGCTGGATAATTGATCGTTTCGGCCCGCGCAGACTGATGATGGCCGGCATTTTGATGGGCGGATTTGCCGTTATAGGCTTGAGCCAGATGTCGGCGTTATGGATGTTCTATCTCTGCTATCTGTTTGTCGCGCTGGGTTATGTGTGCGGCGGGCCGCTACCGAATCAGGTCTTGCTATCACGCTGGTTCGACAAGGCCCGTGGTAAGGCGATGGGATTTGCCTATCTGGGTATTGGAATTGGCGGAATGATTGTCCCCTGGATTGCGGCTTTGCTAACCCAGAGAGTTGGATGGCATAACGCGTTAATGATAATCGGCATACTAATGATCGTGATCGCTATTCCGATGGTCTGGTTTGTTAAGGAATCGCCCGATGTTCAAGAGGAAAGAAGATCTGCCGAGCCACCGGCGCCGATAAGCGGCGTGCTGAAGAGCTGGCCTTTCTATCTACTTGCGATCGGAAGTATGTGTTCGATCGGTGCAGTTGGAGGAACGAATCAACATCTCAAACTTTTCCTGAGTCTCGATCAGGGATATTCGCAGACCGAAGCCGCGAAGATAATCTCATTGGTTCTGGCATCGAGCATCATAGGACGGTTACTGATGGGCTGGCTGGCAGATCGTTATCCGAAGAAGTACGTGATGCTCTTGATCTATACTCTGGTCTCTCTCGCAATTCCGCTTCTGTATTTATCTTCATCGTCCGGTGTGATCTACATCTTTGCAATCATCTTTGGAATCGCTTTTGGCGGCGATTATATGATCATTCCTTTGATGGCGGCCGAGCTGTTTGGGGTGAAGGTCCTGGGCAGGGTGATGGGAATCATTCTGACAGCCGATGGACTGGCCGAAGCTCTGTCGCCATGGCTTGTCGGCTATCTCTATGACCAGAGTAAGAATTATGTGGACGGGTTTGCCGCGTTGATCACGCTGGCTGTAATTGGCGCGATTGCGATTGCGCTATTGCCACAAAGGAAGCAATAGGTAAAAAGAAGAGGGAAAACGGGTCCACAAGAAAGGGCGAAATAACGGAACAAACGGAAAAATCATAGAAGATTTCCGGCAAGTTTCATAAAATCACGAATAGTAGTTTACAGTTTTCACGAAAACGCCTGGGTTTCAGGATTTTTAATATTTTAGGGGATTGAGGTCAATTCTTGTCATTTCATCATCCTTATCTAAGAAATTTTTCTATAGCAATAAACCCGTGATGATCATAAGCACTTAACAAATGCCTGCGATACAATCTTGCGCCTGTTATTTGGTGATCCTTTGGTAAGTTCAGCTCTGCAGGAAGACCAGATTCTCTTAGCAATGAAAGCAGTGCATTTTCTGACTTACCACTTTCTGCAAACTGCTTCACGAGCCATTCTCTATACTTTACAGCTCCTTCCCGTACCTTAATTACACTGTATAAACCGTGCTTATTTGGACCAAGCGAAGTGTTATCTTCAAAATCAACGTAATCCAGACTTAAGGTAATTTTTTTCACCGGTACGATTTTACCGTTAGCACCTACAAACTCTATCGGTTCAGGCTTAAATATCATCTCTCCTCCTGGTGCAATAGGTTTTTGATTATGTATCTCAGAAATATCAGGATGGATAAGCAGATTCCTTGTTCTATAAGACAACCCCTTTAATTCCTGACCACCAACTAAGTATGTGACTTCATTAGCAATAACAGCCGCAATAAGTGGTTTATTTGTATTATTCTTCACGGTGAACTGCAACTCGCCTTGGGGCGTGTTATGAGTAATTTTCTGGTTACGTATCTCTACCGGAACAATGCCATTAACTGATGGTAACTGGATGGCTTCTACTACCTCGGGTACTTGTGAAGCATGGATGGTTGATGAGAAGGGTTGAGAATTTGTGGCAGATACAAAGAGAGAAGGCTGTTTAATTGATATTACTGTGGCGAACGATAATATTACAAATACTACCAGCCCAATAACCATCCCCCGCCATGAAAGACGAATGTTCATAAATACTCCTCTCCATGACTAAACAGTTAACTGAATTAATATCCAGAATAATAGGCTTGCCTCTGTCAATACCCTTTTGAAAAAAACTTCCCCAATTTCCGTTATTTCCGTTTCCCTCTTCTCACCGACCGAAATCATCCTGCAATCGGACGATGTCATCCTCACCGAGATAACTGCCACGTTGGATCTCAATGAAGATCATCTTTACGTCACCAGGGTTTTCGATCCGATGCGCCGCGCCGATGGGGATATCGACGACCTCACCGGCGTTCAGCGAAATATCAATGCCATCGAGCGTGACTATTGCCACGCCCTGAACGACCATCCAATGCTCAGCTCGCTGCGCGTGTTTTTGATAGCTCAATCGTTTACCGGGCAAAACCTCTATGCGTTTGACTTTATAACTATCTCCCTCGTCTAGCACTGTGAAACTGCCCCACGGGCGTTCATCGTAACGCGGCGAATGGTTCGCTGCTTTCCCTTCTGACATCAATTACTCCTTTTTTCAAGCTCCTTCTCCCGCAATTCGCGCCGAAGCACTTTGCCAACAGCGCTCTTGGGGAGGCTTTCGACGAGCTGAATAGATGCGGGGATTTTGTACTTGGCGAGGTTGGCTCGGCAATGCTCAATCAATTCAGCTGAAGTTGAGCTGGCGCCGGCCTTCAAAACCACGAAGGCTTTGACAGCCTCACCCCGGTATTCGTCGGGGACTCCAATGACTACGGCTTCGAGCACCGCCGGGTGTGTGAATAGTACATCCTCGACTTCGTTGGGATAGACATTGAAGCCGCTGACAATAATCAGATCCTTCTTGCGCTGGACAATGTAGAAGTATCCTTCTTCGTCCATTCGCGCAACATCGCCAGTGTAAAGCCACCCGTCGCGCAGCGCAATCGCAGTCTCCTCAGGACGGTTCCAGTAACCTTTCATGACCTGTGGCCCGCGAACACACAATTCCCCGTCTTCTCCCAGCGGGACCTCGCGCGTGCCAGTCTCCAGATCAACTATCTTGCAGTCTGTCGAGGGGAAGGGAAGTCCGATGCTGCCGATCTTGCGTTTCGCCAGGGTCGCGGTCGAATGCGTAGTCGGCGATGCTTCAGTCAGACCATAACCCTCGTAAAGAGTCGCGCCGCTGAGTTTTTCGAATTGCTCAATCACTTCGATGGGCAAAGGCGCCGCGCCGCTGTTGAATCGTTTGACTGATCCCAGGCCGCACGTTTTGATCTCAGAATGATTGAGCAGAGCGATGTAGAGCGTGGGGACGCTCGGAAAGAAGGTCGGCTGATATTGCTTGATAGCTTGAATCAGAAGGTTCGGGTCGAACTTCGGGATAGGAATCTGCATCGCGCCATTCCACGCGCCGAGCAGCAGGCCGACAGTCTGTCCGTAGATGTGGAAATAAGGAATGACCATCAAGTAGCGCTCTTCCCCGCGTTGCGTTATCGGCCCACTCCAGACGAATGATTGTAACGTGTTGGCGTATAGGTTCGTGTGTGTGAGCATAGCGCCTTTGGGCACGCCCGTCGTCCCGCCTGTATACTGCAAGACGGCCGTATCTTCTTCGGCATTGATTTCAGCGCGCGGTAAATCGATCCCATCAACATCTTTGATTAAAGCTTTGAATGAAAGCGTTCCCTCAGGAAGCGGTGGCGCTGTGTCGGGCGCGGCTGAGTATTCCTGAAGGCTGGTCGATATGACGTGCTCGATCGAGGTATTTGATTTGATGCTCAACACCAGAGGAGTCATGAGGTCAAGCACAATGATCGCGCGCATCCCCGAATCTTTTGCGACCATCTCGACTTCACGCGGTGTGTAGATGGGATTGATGTTGGTGACGATCGCGCCGAGCCGCACAATCGCAAAGAAGCTGATCAAATACTGCGGGCAATTGGGAAGCATAATGCCGACGCGATCGCCTTTGACGATACCCAGTTTGAAGAGGGATGTTGCAAGGCGGTCAACCTGCGATTTGATCTCTCCGAAAGTCAGATGTGCGCCCATAAACGCGGTGGCGGGTTTTTCACGGTAACTGGTGCTGGCGATTTGCAGGATTTGATAGAGCGGTTGGCGCGGCGGATTGATTTCTGCCGGGACCCATAAGTCGTAATGCTTGAGCCAGGGTTTCTTTGCGTAAGATGACCCCGATTGCAATTCATTTTCGCTTTGGTTGGTGCTCATTAATCCTCCGGGGTTGTTGGGTAGTGGCGAAGCTGAAGAGAGAATACGAAACAAGCGAAATAAGCGAAACAAGCGAAATTTTTCCTATGTCTCGCTTATTTCGCTTGTTTCGTATTCTCTTCTTCTTCATCTCTTCAATTGTGATTTGAGATTGAGGTTCCGGATCATGCGGTGGAGATTGTTCGGGTGCAAGCCCAATAATTTGGCTGCTTCGAAGTGATTGCCCTTGGTCTGGTCGAATGATTTGAGAATAAGTTGCCTCTTCGCTTCCATCATCGCCTCGTGATAGTTCATGACCGATCCGATGATCACCGGCAACGTCTGGACTCCGGCGTCAGTTGGTGAAGCAGGAATGTGAGATGATGATGATGATTCGGCTTCGATCACTTCATCGGGAAGGTCGTCAGGCAAGATGAATTCAGTTGTACTCATAACGACCGCGCGTTCAATAGCGTTTTCCAACTCGCGAACATTGCCAGGCCAATCGTAATGCTTCAGGCATGTGCGCGCAGAGGCAGAGATCCCTTTAATTTGCCGACCGCATTGGATACCGAACTTCGTAGCGAAATAACTGGCAAGAAGGGGGATGTCCACGCGTCGTTCGCGCAATGGTGGGCTCAGCACCTCGAAGACTTTGAGCCGGAAGTAAAGGTCGGCGCGAAACTCTCCCGCCTTGATCGCAGCTTCGAGATCCTTGTTAGTGGCGGCAATAAGACGAATATCCAATTTTATCGTGCGAGTGCCGCCGACGCGCTCGAACTCCCGCTCCTGAAGCACGCGCAGCAGCTTGGCCTGGAGCGCCGGGGACATCTCTCCTACTTCGTCCAGAAATACTGTGCCACCATCAGCCAATTCGAGCTTGCCTTTCTTTTGTGCGATAGCTCCGGTAAAAGCGCCTTTTTCGTGCCCGAAGAGCTCGCTTTCGAGCAGAGTCTCGTTCAATACCGCACAATTGATGGCGATGCAGGGTTTGTTTGCCCGAGGACTGTTCGAGTGAATTGCTCGCGCTATCAGTTCCTTGCCTGTGCCGCTTTCACCGCGGATCAGGACGGTCGAGTTGGTCGGCGCGACTTTTGCGATGAACTGATGAACCTCCTGCATAAGCGGGCTCTCGCCAATCATCTCACGGTCGAAATTGAGTTCGGCTTGCAGCCTCCTGGTTTCATTGTTCAATTGCTCGACGTGCAGCGCATTCTCTAAAGCGACTGCAGCCAGATTGGCGACGGCTGTGACCAGTTGCAGATGCTCTTCGTCAAAACTGTCGATTGGATTGGTTGTGTCAAGGTAGATCACTCCAAAGGTGTTGCGAAGATGAGAGAGTGGAACCGCCAGGATTGACCTGACGCCCGAATGGATGAGACTTTTTGACAGTTGTAGTGTGGTATCCTCGGCAACGTCATTGCGAAGTATACCTACGCCATCGCGCATGACCTCCTGTACTATGGTTCGGCTGGCAACTACTTTCTGCTGTTGCTGCGCCGAACGAGACCAGCCGGAACTGGATCTGATCTCTCCCTCCGCCGAGTTGGTCAGTAGTATCGCTCCGTGCTCGGCGGGAACGACCGAGAATATCAATTCCAGCAATCGTTGTTGGAGCGTCTGCAGATCGTGAATAGTGTTGATCTCAATGCCAATCCGCAAAAGCGCCTGGAAATTTTGGGTCGTGCGTTCTGTCATTGGCAGCGATTTTTGCGAATTGAGGTAAACCGCCTCTTCCTGTCTCAGAATTATCGTCGCTCTCGTGATCAGAGGATCATCGTTCAGCTGGACGGTATTATTGGACAAAGGGACCTCGTCTTCTTCGCGACAGAGAAAAAGGAGCATCGAATCACCGGCCTTAATCAGGTCGCGATGTATCAGTACACGCTCTTTGATTGGCACACCGTTGACAAAAGTGCCGTTGGCGCTGCCGGAGTCCTGGAGGGTGAAGTTCTCACCTTCTTTCGACAACCGGCAATGCCGCCGCGAGAGCAGCGGATCGGCGATGCAGATTGAGTTCGAAGGCTCGCGTCCGATGGGGGTTTCATAACCGGTGAGCACGAAAGTTGTGCCTTCCGATGGGCCTGAGATCGAGATTAGCTTGGGCGGAGAAGGAATATTCTCTATATTCATTGTGGGTATCCCGCCTTCCTGATTCGGAGACGTGTGTTATTTAATTTTTACGAATCCTCAGCCGGAATCCGATTTATAGAATCAACTTTGATAGTCAGACACAATCAATTTTGATAGAGCAATCAATTTTGATTGCTCTTTCCAGCATTCAGTGAATGAATCGCCATTCAGACTGGCTCTTTTTTTTTAGCGCTAACTCCATATTAGTCAAGTTGTTCTCTCACCTCAACGGTAAGAGAGCACCCAAGCAGAATCTGTGCGGCACAGAGATTGAAATGTATTCTGGCGTGAGAAGGAATGAAAGTTGATAAATGTAATATTGACATTGAAATAGCATTGCAGAGGAGTTGCGAGCAGTTCAGAGGTGATGAGAACCAGAGCAAGCAAGCGCTCAGCCATTAGGGTTTAAGCCATTAGGGATCTTCCTCAGCCGAGATAGATAAGTAGCGACGTTCTCATCACCTCTGCTGCCGCTGGAAAAAGCAATATCGCAACCTCTCTGATGAGGTGAAGAAAAAAAGCCATCTTTATCGTCCTCAGCAAGAACACGCCTCCGGACTGCGTTAACGCGGTCCGGAGGCGTTTTCCTTTTCTACCGCCAAGACGCCAAGCACGCCAAGAAGAAGAGGGATAACGGAACAAACGGAAATTCTCCAGGATTTTTCCGTTTGTTCCGTTATCCCTCTTCTTCTTGGCGTGCTTGGCGTCTTGGCGGTAGAATCCGAGATCATGCGAACCCTGTATCGTTGCACCCCACTTCCATTGCTGGTTCTAAGCCTGTCAATTGCCATCAATGCCCAAACCCCACAAGAACTTTTTCGTGATTGGCAACAACAACACATGACCAACATCGATCCTTCACGTGTCCGTCACGCGGATTTGAAGAAGTATCTGGAGCGTTTGCGCGGCGAAGGTGTCAAGATCGATGAGGTTGGTCGTTCCCTCGCAGGCCGCGAAATTTATCAGCTGCAATTTGGCCGCGGGCAATTCAAAGTTTTCCTCTGGTCGCAGATGCACGGTGATGAACCGAGCGCGACGAGCGCCTTGATCGACCTCTTTCATTACCTGCAACGGAACAGGCAGACGCCCTGGATAGCAAATCTGGAACGTCAGCTGACAATTCGCGGCGTGCCGATGCTCAATCCGGACGGTGCAGACCTGTTCCAGCGCCGTAATCTTCAATTCATCGACGTCAACCGTGATGCCCGCGCGCTGGTGACGCCGGAAGGCCGGTTATTGAAGAAGCTGTGTGATGACTGGTCGCCGGATGTCGGATTCAATCTGCATAATCAGAACACCAGGACGGCTGTTTCCGGTACTGGCAAGCAGGCGACCATATCACTACTAGCTGTCCCGCACGATGTTTATCGCAATGACAACCCTGGCCGGGTCCGAAGCAAGAAAATTTGCGCATTGATCATCGAAGCGCTCTCACCCTTTATTTACGGGCATATTGCGCGCTATGACGATACTTTCAATCCGCGCGCATTCGGCGATTTAATCAGCCAATGGGGCACACCAGTCGTTTTGATCGAGACCGGCGCATTGAGCGGTAAGAGTGAGATGGATCTGGTGCAATTAAACTTCATCGCGCTGGCCCATGCCTTCAGGGGATTGGCCGATGGCAGCGTTGAGAATGCGAATCCTGCCCTCTACGATGAGCTGAATTACAATGAGAGTGGGAGGATCTTTAACTTGATCATACGAAACGCGACTGTCATCAACCGCTTTCGTGATGGGCAGGTAACTGTTCCCCCATTTATTGCTGATATCGGTATCAATCAGGATACTAATTGGAGTGAAGGGCAACAGCACACCCGGGCGAATATTCAGGAGATAGGTGACCTCGGCGGGTTTGCCGGTCTGGAAGAGGTAAAGGCCGATGCTTACTTTGTGGTGCCAGCGCGTGGCGTTTTAAGGAATGGGGTAGAGGCCACATTTCTCTTCTATAAAAAAGACCGTGCCAACAAGATTGATTGGGATGCGGCTGATCTGGAGACGCGATTTCCGCCGGATGCCGTTTACCGAAATGGGAAGTGGGACGGGCGTGATAAGTTGCCGCGTGAATGAAGTAGCTAGTTTTGAGGTATAATTTTAACCACAAGAAACGAAGATAGGAGAAAGAATGATTCCACTCAAGGAAACTACGGACCCTGTCCTTATTCTGAATGAAAAGGATAACGTCGGTGTAGCGCGCGCGCCCCTTTCTGCCGAAACAGAAATCGGCACCAGCGACTCGCTGATCAATCTCCGTGAAACAATCACACCCGGACACAAAATAGCCCTGCGCCCAATCGCCCGAGGGACGCCGATCACAAAGTATGGCGAAACCATCGGAAAAGCCACCAAGGAGATATCTCCGGGTGAGTGGGTTCACACACACAACGTAGAATCTGACTTCACCGGCAAAAATTACGAGTATGCGACGTACAAGCCAGTGACTGAATCCTTCACGCCCGAAGAAGCTGGCACTTTTATGGGATATCTGCGCGAAAATGGCGATGTCGGCACGCGTAATTACATTGCGGTTATTGCGACTTCCAACTGTTCAAGCCACGTTGCGTCGGAGATTGCCTATCAACTCCGCCACATCGGCCCCGATACACATGGCGTCGATGGTGTAATCGCGATCTCGCATCAGGAGGGTTGTGGACATTCGCAAGGCGAAGACACCTGGCAGCTCGAGCGGACGATAGCCGGGATGATCTATCATCCGAACGTAGGCGCGGTTCTCATGGTTAGTTTGGGTTGCGAGGTCAATCAGATCTCGAAATACATCGGGACAACGCAGCTCGGCCAGCAATCGTTTCGCAAGGGCAAACTGATCGTCGGGCTTGAGATGCAATCGAGCGGAGGGACGCGCCAGACCGTCGCCAACGGCGTCACGCAGGTTGAAGAGCTGATCGAGTATTGCTGGCAGATGAGACGCACACCGCAGCCGATGAGCAAGGTTTTACTCGGCACCAACTGTGGCGGCTCGGATGCGTTCTCGGGAATCTCGGCTAACCCCTCGCTCGGCTATGCCAGCGATCTGCTGGTGCGGTCGGGCGGAACGTCAGTGCTTGCCGAGATACCCGAATGCATGGGCGCGGAACACCTGCTCACACGCCGAGCCATTGACGAACCGACCGGGCGAAAAGTGATTGACGTCATGGAGTGGTATCAAAATTATCTGCGCCGTTTCGGAAGCGGGTGGGATGACAACCCATCGCCCGGAAATAAGGCTGGTGGCATCACCAATGTCACCGAAAAATCGCTTGGAGCAGTGGCTAAAGGCGGGACAACCGCATTGACTGCCGTCTACGCTTATGCTGAGCGGGTACAGCAAAAGGGGTTTGTGCTGATGAACACACCGGGCTATGACCCGGTTTCGCTGACGGGCATCGCAGCGGGCGGAGCGAACATGATCTGCTTCACAACAGGCAGGGGTTCGGGTATCGGGTTTCCCGTAGTCCCAGTGCTCAAGATCTCATCCAATTCGCGGATCGCCCGTGTAATGGAGGACAATATTGACATCAACGCCGGTACAGTTGTTGATGGAAAAGAGACGATTCAAGAAGTTGGGCGGAAGATATTTGAAACGATACGCCGCGTCGCCTCCGGTGAGAGGACGAAAAGCGAATTGCTTGGTCACAAGGAATTCGTCCCGTGGCGCATCGGGCCAGTGCTTTAATAGATGCTGGATGCTAGATGCTAGATGCTAGATGTTAGGTGAGCGTCCTAGCATCTAACATCTAGCATCTAGCATCCATTTTCGTTTGTTTCGTATTCTCTCTTCCGCTTTTCTCAAAGGATATAAAGGTCATGAATAAGAAATTTGCCTCGGGATTGAATATCACATTGCTTATCTTCGGCCTTCAGGCTTGCAAAGAGGAACAACCTGCCAAACTTAACATCTCCGCTACGGTCGAAGCGCAGGCGACCAAACAGGCAGCAGCTACTACGCCCCTGCCTGAGCGTTTCAGAAGAGTGCTGGTTGGTATGATTGACAATCAGCTTCCCATCCAGATGGAAATCAGCCGTGTTAAAGACAATATCTGGGGCCGTTATTTTTATGAGAAGAAACGTGATGGGAATTATTTGAGGTTGCAGGGGAAGATCGATAATACGGGCGCAGTGAAGCTCACGGAGTATGACGGTGACAAAGGGACTGGCACATTCACAGGAAAACTGATCAATGAGGAAGTTAACGGCGAATCGACTATGAAGCTCAGTGGAAACTGGACGAGCGCGAAGGACGGGAAAACATTACCTCTCGAGCTCGTCGAACGGCGCTTCGAACTGGGCGGCGGATTGAAGATTACTTCAAAAGAGCAGAGCGAAGACCTCAAGGCACAAAAGGCGTCGATCAACACGACTACCGCTCAACTCGCCGGCAGTGGCAAGCGCGCTGAGAACTTCAACAAAGCAATCACAGCATTTATCGGCCAACAGGTCCAAAGGTTCAAGAATGAAACCAAACCGGACGACAGAGACGCAGCACGAGCGGCTGACGACAAGAGACCGGGAAATGCATTGGATCTCAATTACGAAGTCAAGTACGCGGATAAAAATTTGATAAGCATCCTGTATACCACTTATACCTTTACTGGTGGCGCACACGGCAATGCGACTAGCAAATCTTTCAACTATGACCTCAATCAAGACAAGATGCTGACACTCGAAGATCTTTTCACGCCGAATTCGAATTACATAAAGGTGATTTCCGATTACTGCATCAACACCCTCAAGCAGCGAAATATCAGTGACGATAACTGGGTTCGAAGTGGCGCAGGAGCAAAGAGGGAGAACTATCCCAGCTGGAATATTGTGCCTCAAGGTCTGCTTATCACATTCGATGCATATCAGGTTGCCGCATATGCTGTCGGGCCGCAGGAAGTCATTGTTCCTTTCTCTGCATTAAAAGGTGTGATTAAGGCTGGCGGGCCACTCGAGGCCCTTGTCAAATAACGATGATTTATCTGCAAACCCTCAGTTTGAAGCCGGCAGCGAAGAAGCAGAAAACCTTCCCATTCAATCTGCCTCTCGTCAAGAACTTCACTGAGATAGAGTTCCGTGCACCCATCACTTTTTTCGTGGGCGAGAACGGTTCGGGCAAATCGACCCTCCTCGAAGCAATTGCGGCAGGCACTAACTCAGCTGTGATTGGCGGGGATGATCTGGAACGCGATGCCACACTCGCACACGCGCGGGCGCTGGGCAAGCAGTTGCGATACGTCTGGCAGCATAAGAATCATCGTGGATTCTTCCTGCGCGCCGAAGACTTCTTCAACTTTACGCGGCGACTGCAGACGATGACAGAGGAGCTCAAGGAGATCGCGGAAGGCTTTGAGAATGAATACAGTGGTTATGCCTTGCAAAAAGCGCAGGGCGTTGTCCTCGGACAGCGTCGTGCATTGATCGAGAGATATGGCGAGAACCTCGATGCGAATTCCCACGGAGAAAGCTTCTTGAAATTGTTTCAGGCTCGCTTTGTGCCTGGCGGATTGTATTTGCTTGACGAACCCGAAGCGCCGCTCTCGCCGCAGCGCCAGCTGGCTCTGCTTTCAATGCTCGGAGAGATGGTGGAAGAAAAAGCTCAGTTTATCATCTCGACACATTCACCGATTCTGATGGCCTTCCCCGGCGCGGCAATCTTCAGTTTCGACAGCCATCCCCTCAGAGAGATAGCTTATGACGATGTCGAGCACGTTTCGCTGACACGGGCTTTTCTCAATAACCCACAGTCATTTCTTAGACACCTTTAGCTGCCTTCTGTACTCTTCGATCCTGGCCTTTTCCTCTTTACCGGTCACCTCAAGTTTCTTACGCCACTCATTTTTATAAGGCCTGAGAGCATTCACGATTGTCTCGGCAACAGCCAGGTTACGGAACCATTTTTTGTTCGCAGGCACGATGAACCACGGCGCGTGAGGCGTGCTGCAGCGATTGATCGCGTCTTCATAGGCGCGCGTGTAATCATTCCAATACTCGCGTTCGTTCCAATCGGTAACCGAAAGCTTCCAGTATTTTTCTGGTTCCTGTTCGCGTTCGAGCAGGCGTTCCTCCTGCTCTTTTTTGCTGATGTGAAGATAGAATTTGAGGATAATGGTCTTATGGTCAGTCAGGAGTTTTTCAAAATGATTGATGTGATCGTAGCGCGCTCGCCAGACCTTTTCGGGGACGAGTTTGTGCACGCGCACGACGAGCACGTCTTCGTAGTGTGATCGGTTGAAGATAATGATCTCACCGAGACCGGGTGTGTGTTGATGAATGCGCCAGAGAAAATCGTGGGCCAGTTCTTTGGCTGTGGGAACCTTGAAAGACGCCACACTGCAACCCAGCGCATTGAGCGGTCCCATCACTGCTCTGATCGTACCGTCTTTCCCGCTCGTATCGCGACCCTGTAACACAACCAGGACTGAATGATCGCTTGCGGCATAGAGCAGCTCCTGCAATTGCGTTAGTTCCTCACTCAGTGCTCTGAGCCGCTCCTCGCCTTCTTCACGATCGAGTCCCTGGTCATCTTCCGGATCGATGTCGTTGAGATTGATCGGATGAGCTCCTGTAATCTTGTGAGCGTAAGCCATAATTTTTATTGTGGATTGCGGAAGAGGGGACTGGGGGACTGGGAGACGGGGAGACGGGGAGAGTATTTTCATTTTTCATTTTCCATTTGATATTTATCATTTGTCATTGATAGAGCCGTGTGCATTGTTATGACTAATGTCAAATTACAGATATCAAATGGAAAATGAAAAATGAAAATACTCTCCCCGTCTCCCCGTCTCCCCGTCTCCCAGTCCCCCAGTCCCCCGCTCTCCAGCTCTCCCGCTCTTCTTTATGCGACTCCGTTCTTCTTAATCCATTCGAGCAATCTCTTCCAGCCCTCCTCCGCCTGTTCCTTGCGATAGCTCGGACGATAGTCCGCGTAGAAACCGTGTGGGGTATCGGGGTAGAGAATTATCTCCGAAGGTTTACCGGTGTCTTTCAACGCCTTCTGCATTTGTTCGACGGTGTTGTTAGGTATGCCTGTATCTGCTCCGCCATAAAGACCGAGCACCGGGGCTTTCAAATCCTTGACCAGATCGATTGGGTTTTTCGGCTGCAGCTCATTTGTGGTACCGACGAGGCGACCGTACCAGGCGACGCCTGCCTTCAGGTTGGGATTATGCGCGGCGTAAAGCCAGACAACGCGCCCGCCCCAGCAAAATCCGGTAATGGCTAGCTTAGCCGTATTTCCGTTGTTCTTCTTTGCCCAGGCGACCGCGGCATCAAGATCAGACATCACCTGCGCATCTGGTACCTTCGATACGACCTTTTGGATGATCTCATTGATGTTGGTCATCTTTGAAACATCGCCCTGGCGCGCATACATCTCAGGCGCGATAGCAAGATAGCCTTCTTTGGCAAATCGGCGGCAGACATCTTTGATGTGTTCGTGGACGCCGAATATTTCCTGCACCACGAGCACCGTAGGGAAGTTATTTCCCTTTCCAGGCTGTGCTCTGTAAGCGGGAATATCGCCTTCCTTCACTGGAATCTTCACTTCCCCGGCGACAATGCCGTTTGTGTCGGTGGTGATCACGCTCTGCGCCTGTATCGGTTGCACGGCTAACGCGAAACCGGCGGATAGTGAGGTAACGACAAATGTGCGACGCGTCATGTCTGGCGTCGACGGAAACAAACCTTTTAGTTCTTCGTGAATTTCCATATATGACTCCTCTGCAACTACTGGGAGCGCTTGCGCTCCCAGTAGTTGTCATTGTTTCTGGACGTCGTCATGAAAGACATGAACGACTCCTTGGAAAATAGAAAGGATTGACAGGGTTTATCAGGATTTTGTCAATTGGGTCAAATCTTGAAAAATCCTGTCAATCCTGTCTATTAATTGTTAGCCATTTGTTTCGGCAATGGATCGGGCAGACTTGCAATTGCGTAAGACAGCACTGCCATCACAGCCGCGTTCTCCGCCAGTTCACGCGGATTTACCTTGTCGAAGGTGTCGGCGGGGGTGTGATGATAGTTGAAATAAGTCCGGTCATCCTGAATCGGCGCGAATCCCGGCACACCCGCGTTTTCGAGGGGCGAGATGTCAGCGCCGACAGAATTGGTGACAAGACGAATGATGCCGGCGCCGGAGCTCTGCAAAATGTTGGCCACAGGTTGCAGCATCGGCAATGCGCCTGGTGTGACGTGAGCGTAGAATCCTATCGGGTGTCCCGCGCCCTGATCACTCTCAATTGCTGCAATGTGGTTAGCGATATTCATCGATTGATTTTGAAAGTAAGTTTTGGCGCCTGCAATACCATTTTCCTCGCTCATCCAGGCAATGACGCGAATTGAACGTTTGGGTTTGAGCTTTAACTGCTTGCATAAATTCACAACCTGCATTGAGACAGCCACACCAGCGGCATCGTCCAATGCTCCGGTGCCGAGATCCCAGGAATCGAGATGGCCGGAAACGATGACAAATTGCTCGGGGAATTCACTACCTTTCAAATCCGCAATGACATTGTAGCTTTCAGCGTCAGGCAAAGTTTGCGGCGTGAGCACCAGTCGCATCTTCACTTCACCCTGCGCAGCAAGATAGGCAATTAGATCCGCATCTTCAGCCGTAACGGATGCGGCAGGAATCCGGGGCACGCCATCAGCGTACCGGATCCCGCCCGTATGAGGCAGGCGATAAGCGCCGCCACCTGCTGAACGATTCAACGCGGCAACCGCTCCCAATCGCGCTGCAGCACTGGCTCCACCGCTGCGATAAATCACAGAT
>JAKEHZ010000090.1 GCA_022614735.1 Acidobacteriota bacterium
CCGCGACATAGATGCCCGATTTGCGCGCTTCGTCAACGATCGCGGCAATCTCCTCGTCGGTGAAGACACGTTTGCGCGGATCCGTGTCGGGCAATCCCGCACGCTCAGTAGCCATGATTTTGATCGTGTTGACGCCGCGTTCGATCTGCGCGCGCACGATGCGTCGAACATTATCGGCGCCGCTCACTGTTTTGCCCATCAGATCGCTCAATTTCGGTATATCGATAAACAACTCTTCGGCGGGCCGCGGACGGACGTGATAACCAGCGGCAACAATGTCGGGCAGATCGGACACTCCTGCGCGATTCAATTCTCGAATGCCGATGTCCACGAAGTGGTTGACACCGAGATCGCGCGCTGTCGTAGTCCCTGAAGCCAGCGCGACACGAGCCGCGCTTAAATTGGCTATGTGCGTGTGCGCGTCGACGAATCCGGGCAATAACCATCGCCCCTTCAAATCAATCACCACTGAGTCCGCAGGCGGATTGACCTTCCCGATTTGATCAATCTTTTCGCCACGGACGATGACTGTGACATCGCGTAGAGGCTCGTTCGATATGCCATCAATCAAGTTGGCATGTGTGATGGCAAGTAACCCCGGTCTGTTTTGTTGAGAAAAGCCAGGTGAGTGGACCGTCTGCATAAAACCCAACAGCAATGCACACATGACCGAGGCTAATCCGATCTTCATATGGTTCTCCTTGATGGCACTTTTCGACCAGTTGGATTGAACTCACGTTGCAGCTAGGATCTCTCATTCAAGTTACAACAACTGCTGCCACAATCTCAATACTATGACTACCAAAACGTCTTTAATAATTGGGTTATAATGCCTCCGAAATATTCCACGGAGAAGTCAAAATGATTGAGATTGACGGTGTATCGCTTACGCTTGCGCAGACCGGAGCTGTCGCCGATGGCGCAGGAGTATCATTTTCTGAAGCCGCGCGCGAACGTGTCGTAAAATCGCGCCACTTTATCGAAGAATTAATTGAAAGCGGAGATGTCATTTACGGCATCAACACCGGTTTCGGCGCATTATCTGATGTCATGATCCCGGCGAACGAGCTGCGCGAATTGCAGGTCAACCTGGTTCGATCACACGCTTGCGGCGTCGGCGATTCTCTTCCTGAAAGGGTAGTGCGGGCGATGCTGCTACATCGCGCCAACGTGCTGGCAAAGGGGTTTTCCGGTTGCCGGCCTCTGGTTGTCGAAACCTTGATCGCGATGCTCAACAACGGAGTGCATCCTGTTATTCCGTCTCGCGGTTCGGTGGGCGCTTCAGGCGATCTGGCTCCGCTGGCGCATCTTGCGCTCGTCGCTATCGGTGAAGGCGAAGCGGTCTATCGCGGTGAGAGGATGACGGGCTATGATGCAATGCAAGAGGCCGGCATAGAACCCCTACAGCTGGAAGCCAAAGAGGGATTGGCTCTACTCAATGGCACACAGGCCATGACTGCCATGGGCGGGTTAGCATTGCTTGCGGCAAAGAAGTTGGCGGAAGCCGCGGATGTGATCGGCGCAATGACACTCGAGGCGTTAAAAGGTACTCCCGTCGCTTTCGATGAAAAGATTCATGCGGTGCGCCCTCACGCCGGGCAGGTTGCGAGCGCAAGCCGATTGCGTGAATTGATCACCGAGAGTGAAATTCGTGAATCGCATCGTGACCGCAATGCCGACCCGCGCGTCCAGGACGCTTACTCGCTGCGATGCATGCCACAGGTTCACGGCGCCGTGCGTGATGCCCTCAACCACGCTAAGCAGATCGTTGAGGTCGAGATCAACAGCGCCACCGACAACCCGTTAGTCTTCGCTGACGAACGGGAGGTCTTGTCTGGCGGCAATTTTCATGGCGAACCGATCGCCCTCGCACTCGATTATGCAGCGGTTGCGGTGGCGGACCTGGGCACGATTGCCGAGCGACGTGTGGAACGTTTGGTCAATCCCAGCTTATCGAGTCTACCGGCTTTTTTGACGCCGCATCCGGGCACTAATTCCGGTCTGATGGCCGCGCAAATTACGGCAGTGTCGCTGATCGCTGAAAACAACGTGCTCGCGCATCCGGCATCAGTGACCAACCTCCCAACATCAGCAAATAAAGAAGACCACGTCTCGATGGGAATGACTGCGGCATTGAAATTCGCGCAGGTGGTCAAAAATGTCGAGACAATTCTGGCGATTGAGTTGATGTGCGCCACGCAAGGGCTGGAGTTTTTGAAACCATTGAAACCAAGCACGAAACTACAGGAGGTCTACAAGCGTGTGCGTGAATATGTACCGCCGCTCGAACGTGACGTGCCGCTCTCGGGCTATATCGAAGCGCTCGTGCCATTGGTGCGCGAGTTGGATCAAATTTAACGAGTAATGAAAGCAAAGAGAGAAAACGAAACAGGCAAAATAAGCGAAAAAGCCGAGCAATTTTCGCTTGTTTCGCTTATTTCGCCTGTTTCGTTTTCTCTCTTTGCCTTTCCATATATGAGCATATGAATCAACCAAGAACAGTCAAAGCGCCGCGCGGAAATCAGATCAGTTGCAAAGGCTGGGTCCAGGAAGCCGCGCTCAGGATGCTGATGAACAACCTGGACCCGGATGTCGCCGAAAATCCGGATGAGTTGATTGTCTACGGCGGCACAGGTAAAGCAGCTCGCAACTGGCAAGCATTTGAAGCCATCGTCCGATCACTGCAATCACTCGAGGATGACGAGACGCTGCTCGTGCAATCGGGCAAGCCTGTCGGCATCTTCCGAACGCACGAGGACGCGCCTCGCGTGTTGATTGCCAATTCAAACCTCGTCGGCCAATGGTCGAATTGGAACGAATTTCATCGTCTCGAAAGAATGGGATTGACGATGTACGGACAGATGACGGCCGGTTCGTGGATTTACATCGGCAGCCAGGGCATCGTTCAAGGCACGTTCGAGACCTTCGCGGCTGTCGGCAACAAACATTTCGGCGGATCGCTTGCGGGAAAGTTGGTCGTGTCGGGCGGAATGGGTGGGATGGGCGGCGCGCAACCGCTGGCGGCGACGATGAATGGGGCCTGTTTTCTGGGCATCGACGTCGATCTAGCCCGGATCGAGAAAAGACTCAAGACCGGATATTGCGATGAGATCAGCGTTGACCTCGATGATGCCCTCAACAAGATTTCTGAGGCGCGCAAACATGGCCGGGCGATTTCTGTAGGCCTGGTAGGCAACTGCGCAGATGTGCTTCCCGAGCTGGTGCGTCGCGGTGTTGTTCCCGATGTATTGACTGATCAGACGAGCGCACATGACGCATTTTATGGTTACGTGCCGAATGGAATGAACCTGGATGAGGCCTTAAAGCTCCGGCGTGATAATCCCGATGAATATGTCAAATACTCTATGGAGTCAATGGCGAAGCATGTGCGCGCAATGCTCGAATTGAAGCGTATGGGCGCGGTGACTTTCGATTACGGCAATAACATCCGCGCGCAGGCCAAGCAGATGGGTATCGAAGATGCGTTCGAGATTCCAGGTTTCGTGCCGGAATACATCAGGCCGCTCTTTTGCGAAGGGCGCGGCCCGTTCCGCTGGGTAGCTTTGTCTGGCAACCCTGAAGACATTCGCAAGACAGATGATCTGGCGCAGGAGCTCTTTCCGGATGATCCTGTGCTCGAACGATGGCTGAAACTGGCGCAGGAACGCATCAAATTTCAAGGCCTGCCCGCGCGCATCTGTTGGTTGGGATACGGCGACCGCGCGGAATTTGGAGTAGCGATGAATGAGCTGGTGAAGAAGGGCGAGATTGAAGCGCCAATTGTGATTGGCCGCGACCATCTCGACAGCGGTTCGGTCGCTTCGCCCTATCGCGAAACCGAAGGGATGCTTGATGGCTCAGATGCAATCGCCGATTGGCCCTTGTTGAACGCTCTGGTCAACACAGCGGCTGGGGCTTCGTGGGTTTCGATCCACAATGGCGGTGGTGTGGGCATTGGCTATTCCCTGCACGCAGGGATGGTTGTGGTTGCAGATGGGACTGATGGAGCTTCACGAAGACTGCAGCGTGTGCTAACGACCGATCCGGGAATGGGAATTGTCCGTCACGTTGACGCGGGCTACGAGAAAGCGATTGTTGAGGCGCGAGAGCACGGCGTGCGCCTACCCTCACATTTGCGCTGAGGCATTGAAGCGAGGTAGATTCTATCACTGTTATGCAACAACAAATGATAGATGATCCATTCTGGCCTCGCGCAAGCGCCTGGCTTGCTGGGACCCATGCAGAGAACACCCTCGGCAGAGTGGCCGTTCTCGGCGCGCCCCTCCGACTCGGTTCAATCACGCCCGGAAGATGTGATTTAGCCCCGCCGGCAGTGCGCGCGATCCTGCGAAAGTTCAGCTGTTACGACATCGAAGCAGAGACTGATCTGCATTTTCTCGACGCACGCGATCTGGGCGATTTACCGCTGGCCGATACGAAACTCGAAGAAGCTTTTGAGCCGCTGAGCGATGCTATCCGAAGTGCGCTCTATGAAGCTGATGCCGTGATCATAATCGGCGGCGATAATGGGGTAACACGTCCAGGAGTCCATGGTCTGAATTCTTCCCCTGCATACACCGGTCTAATTACACTGGATGCACACTTCGATCTGCGCGACCTTTCAAATGGACTGACGAACGGCAATCCGGTGCGCGCGTTACTGGAGGATGGATTGCCCGGCGAAAACATTGTGCAGATCGGCATCCAGCCATTTGCCAACTCTCGTGCCTACGCAGAGGTTGCGCACGAGGCCGGGATCACGGTCGTGACGATGGATCAGGTGCGCGCCCACGGTGTCGAGACACACTTAAATGAAGCGTTTCAATATCTGTCGGAGAAAGTCAGCACGATTTATGTCGATCTTGACATCGATGTGCTTGACCGTATTTTTGCGCCAGCCGCACCCGGGTCTCGTGCCGGAGGCTTGACACCATGGGAATTGCAGCGCGTGGCATGGATTTGCGGGGTGCATCCGAAGGTCTCAGCAATCGACCTGGTCGAGGTTGATCCTACCAAAGACATTGCTGATGCAACCGTGCTTGCAACCGGCGCATGTCTGCTCTCTTTCGCCTCCGGAGTGTTGACCAGGCTGACAGCAACGTGTGAGAAACTGCAATGAGCAGAGATCTCGCCGTCCTCAACTGTTCACAACTCATCACGCTCAGCGGTCCCGACCGACCGCGCGCTGGCGCAGAGATGCGCAAGTTGGCGATCATTTCCGATGGCGCAATGTTGATCGGCGATGGGCGAATTGAGCGGATCGGCACAAGAGCCGAAATCGAACCCCTGCTTGCCGACTACGAGGTTGTCGATGCCGGCGGACGTATCGTCCTGCCCGGTTTCATTGATGCACACACGCATCCCGTCTTCGCAGGCAATCGCATTGATGAATTCGAGATGCGCGCGAGCGGCGCGACTTATCAGGAGATTGCAGCGGCCGGTGGCGGGATCAGATCAACCGTCAAAAGAACTCGCGCGGCAACCGAAGATGAGCTGGTCGAAACTGGCAAACGTTACAGCCAATGGTTTCTGCGAACAGGCACGACGACAGTCGAAGCAAAATCGGGTTACGGGCTGACCCTCGAAGATGAATTAAAGATCCTTCGGACAATTCGACGGCTGAATAATGAAACGCCACTGCATTATGTTCCGACTTTCCTCGGAGCGCACGTTGTGCCTGATGAGTTCAAAGGGAACCGTTCGGGATACGTTGATTTGATCATCGAAGAGATGCTACCACGTGTGGTAAGTGAGGGTCTGGCTGAGTATTGCGACGTGTTCTGCGATGAGGGAGCATTCAGTATTGAAGAGTCACGGCGAATATTGGCGGCGGCGAAAAACCTCGGATTGGGTTTGCGCGTACACGCTGATCAACTCACGCTCTGCGGCGGCGCAGACCTGGCCGCAGAGCTCGGCGCATCGACTGCTGATCACCTCGAACAGACCGGCCCAGCTGAAATCTCAAATCTTAAATCTGCCGGGGTTCAGCCCGTGCTGCTACCCGCCTCTGTCCTCATGCTCGGGTCTCAGCGTTATCCGGATGCGCGAGCAATGATCGAAGCCGGCCTCGCCGCAGTCGTCGCTACTGATTTCAATCCAGGGTCATCGCCTGTGCCTTCCATGTTAATGGTATTGTCGCTGGCTTCGACGCAAATGAAGATGACGCCGGCTGAGGCGCTTACGGCGGCAACGATCAATGCGGCATACAGTCTTGGCCGCGGCAATGAGATCGGCTCGCTCGAAACGGGTAAACGGGCGGATTTTGTGATTCATGATTGCAGCGATTACCGTGAACTTGCGTACTTCACAGGCATCGAGCATCCGTTTGAGGTCTATGTCAATGGGCAGAAGGAGATGCTATAGCCTTAAAGAAATACATTTTTCATTTATCATTTGATATTTATCATTTGTCATTGATTAAGCCGTTCTTCTTCAATGACAAATGATAAATATCAAATGATAAATGAAAAATGTATTTCTTTAAGGCTATAGCATCTATCTACAATCTGATTGACATCATCTCTTCACCCTCGAGCATCTTCCCATCCAACATCCCCACTTTACGATCGGCCAGATGAAGGAAACGCGAGTCGTGTGTGACCACACAAACTGTCGTGCCATTCGCGTGCAACTGCTTGAGCAGATTCATGACGACCTCACCGCTCGCTGAATCTAAATTTCCCGTTGGCTCATCGGCAAGCAAGATCGTCGGATGACAAACAATTGCGCGAGCGATGGAGACCATTTGCTGATGCCCGCCGGAAAGCTGGCTCGGGCGATAGCGCACACGGTCCTGGATTCCGACCTGGCCAAGCACTTCCATCACTCGCTCTTTCCGCTGCGATGGTTTTATCTTCATATAACTCAACGGCTGCTCGACGTTTTCGAAAACCGACATATCGCCGATCAGGTTGAAGTTTTGAAAAACGAAGCCAATCTCCTGGTTGCGGATGCGCGCGCGGTCGGAGAGTTTGAGGTCCTTTACCGGCCCTCCACTGAAGCAATAAAGGCCGGAGGTTGGGGAGTCGAGCAAACCCATGATGGCCAACAATGTTGATTTACCGCATCCTGAGGGGCCAAAGATCACAACGAACTCACCGCGGTTGATCGTCAGATCTATGCCATTCAACACCGGTGTCACGACACTCCCCTGGCGGAATTCCCTTGTTATATCCTCCATCAAAATCAGCGGCAGAGCTGAAGTCGAATTCGATGTCATCACTTGTTCCTTTTCGATCCTAATTTGAAAGGGGTCTACTCGCACATACGCTCGCTCTGTTAATTTGGTTCGAATCAATATTCGCAGAGCCGGCTGTGAACCACATAGCGTTTGAGCTCTTTGAATCCATCACCCTGATGACACTCCGAGCAAATAGGTGCACGCAGCACACGGCGGTGCTTGAAACTCGAACTGACATGCACCTGGTGACAGCTCAAACAATTGATCGACTCATCGCCGTTGATCACAACATCGCGCACATTTCGCCAGACATGCCGGTCCCCAGCATTCAAATCTCCATCATCAGCTTTGGAAAAATCAACTTCAAAATCCTGAAATAGATTGTCACCTGCGATGAAGTTGTTGGGATAGGGCAATCCGGTCGAATTCGATCTCCCCTCGCGCAAATGGCACTGTGCGCAGAGCGAGGTAATGACTTTCGCATCGTTACGGCGCTTTTTTGACAGGAGCACCAATGAGGTGTCATTGGTATGATCCAGACTTACGACTCCATGGCACGTGTAGCAATCGAGGCTGAAAGATGAAAAAGCCTTGGTCGCGGGGTCAACCGCAGTCGCGTGGCACCCGGCGCAGCGGCTGGCGAATTTGTCTTTATCCCATGCTGGCTTTTCCGATTCAACCAATTTTTCAATCCTGCCATCATTGTTGAGCACGGCTTGAACATTGAGCAGCGCGAATTTTCCATAACCATCTTTCTTGAGGAAGCGCAGGCGATGACGGCTGCCCAGGAAGAAATCGAAACCAGTGGTAAGCTTCTCAATCCCAGCCTGTCCTGTGATCATTGATTCCAGTCCCGGCGCACCTACTCGTTCTCTGATGGTCAGCGCATGCGAAGTCTTCTGCCAGGTCGGACCGATGTCATTGCGATGACAGAAAAGACATTCGTCGCCTGAAACATAATCCGGACGAGGCTTGCCGAGGTGATTGCTGCCCCAGGCTTTTGGGTCTAATGGTTTTCTTAGTGTTTGATCCTGAGCGGTTCCCTTAGATCCAAACATCCATAGTGTTGCCGAAAAAACTATCAGCAATTTAAGGGCGGTTATCCAGCCGATGAATTTTAACCTCACAAGCATTCTTCTTCACTGCACGATTTCAATCTCGATTCCTTCTTTGAGCTGTTGACCGCTTTCTCTCATGGCGATCTTTTCATCCGCCCGCAACCCCTCGATGATTTCTACACGATCACCAAAATGATCACCCAGTTTTACCTCTCGTTCTTTGATCGCCTTTCCCTCAACAACGAAGACTTTATACGATCCAAACAAATAGGCAGTGGCGTTTTGGGGGATGGTCAGGATTAAGTCAATTTTATCGGATTGAATTATTGCCTTGATGAAAGAGCCGGGTTTGAGCTCGCCAATGGGGTTTTCAACAAGGCCTTCGATTTCAAATGTGCGAGTCTTTTCATCCACCACCGGATTGATACGTGAGATGCGCCCCACGAATTCACGACCGGGGAAAGCTTCAACCGTCAGTTTCACGTTTCGACCAACGCGCACCCAGGGGGACATCTTCTCTGGCACGGATAAACGGAGACGGAGCGGATTAATGTTGACAATGGTCATCACCGGCGTCTGAACTTTCAGATACTGGCCGACAGTCACAGCTCGAATCCTGATGTGGCCCTCAAAAGGCGCTCGAATTTGTGTATCGCGCAACCTCTTGTTGGCGAGATTGAGCATCACTTGCGTCTGCTGCATCGAGGCACGCAGATTTTCGACTTGCTGCACTGCCAGATCGTAGGTAGCCTTTGCCGATTTGTATCTCGCCTCAGCCTCATCATAGGCCTGTCGAGGTATAACGCCGGTCTCGAGCAGACTCTGTGCCCGCCGGTATCTTTGTTCGGCATCTGCCAAATCTGCGGCAGCCCTCTTGACCTCGGCTGCCTGGCCAATGTCCTTGAGCATACCATCACCATCGCGTAAACCGAGCCGCGCCCGCGCTTGCTCCAGCGCCGCTCGTTGCTGCTCGACCGTCAGTTCAAACTCGATCGGCGTAATGCGTGCAAGTATCTGGCCCTTGCGGACGCGGTCACCGACGTCAACCAAAACTTCCTCAACTCGGCCTTCCGCTTCAGAGCTGACCGTGACCTCGTCGTAAGCAAACAGTGAGCCGACGGCCTCGACCATCCGCTGCTGTTGCTGTTGTTCGACGGAAATGAGCTTGACCTTTGCTATAGCAGTCGCCGCCCCGGGTTTTTCCAGAGGATTGCCTGCAGCTCCGCGGTTACATGATGAATGAAGTAAGGCAAACACTGCGATAACAGGAACAATCAATTGACGAAGGAAAGAGGGGCAGGGATGGTATTTGTGAGAGAAAATCATGGGGCATCAAATTCCTGTGTGCCGAAGTCATATACTAAAACGAAAGCTGCAACATGGGAACAACAGATTAAACCACGGATTAACTGGAATGCGAAGGATCGATTGGGACAAATGAACCGCGGATTTACACGGATGCGACGGATTTTCACGGATTAAAGCCGCGTCAATCCGTCGCATCCGTGTAAATCCGCGGTTCATTTGCCTCAATCTTCACTTCGCGCCAACCCTTGTAAAGATAGCGCTACCAAGTCTGACAGACGGCCCACCGTTTTCCGACAACTCTTCCGCAACAGTGAAGGAATGGGCAGCGACGACATTGATGATTCTGCGCACCAGCAAAGTCTGTCCCTTGACTTTGACCGGATCGATAGTGAAGCGAATGGAAATTGGGCTGGTCCAATCACCCTTGCTGTTCAACACTACACCACTTGCGAGCTTTTCACTGAAGGTCATCATCTTGCTGGCTTCGTCAAACGTGATCACAGAAGTTTCTTTATACGCTCCCGCATCCGATTTGCCTTCGATTACAACATCGACCGATTTGCCGTCCGCGCGCTTCGTGAAAGTTGCGACTCCTTCGCGAGGTGCGGGCCAGAGCGCGCTCTCACGTCCGATGTATTTGAAACTCCATTGGCCGGCGAAATAATCGATTGACTGCTTCTGCTGCGGCTGTGGCACATCCACTCGCTGGCGTTGCTGCCCCTGTTGCCCCTGTTGCCCCTGTTGCCCTGCGGGTCGAGATTGAGATTGTGAATCCAGCGGTCCCGTGGTGTCAGTGCTCACACGCTTGAGTTCGATGTCAAAAGTGAAGCTCTGTCCGCCGACATCCACTGCGCCTTCGCCCTTCATAGCCTCGCCGGCAAGTGTGAAAGAGTATTTGATGTTAAACGATCCCTGCGCTGTCTCGATATCAGCTTTGGCCGTGACTTTGTCGCCATCAATCTTGATCTCTTTGAGCTGGATTTCGAGCCCCTGGCGCATGCTGGTTGTTTTGCCCGTATAGTTATCGCCTTCCTTCTTGAAAATCACGGTTGTCGGGGTTTCGCCTTGTGGCGATTGAACCTTGCCTTCCCAACGCCCCGCCAGTTTGTCCTGTTGAGCTAGACCAGGAAAGGCTAGAAGTTGAATGAGTAAGATAGCTCCCAAAACGATAAATGATCGTCGCATTGACTTTCCTCCGAAGTATTGATGAAGTTGATTTACTCTTTGTTAGCGTGGCCCTCAACGAGCTCGATGCGGATTTTGTCCGGACCTTCGATGAATGCGTATTTGACCATACCACCGGCAATAGATCGAATATCGTCAGTAACTTTCACGCCATCTTTCCGCATTTTCGCCAGAGCATCTGCGATGTTGTCGAAGCTGAATCCAACGTGATCCACGACCCGGCCTTTTGTGGATTCGATCTCAGTCTTCCCTTTCCAATGATCCGGATAAGCCTTCTTTGTGTACTCAACCGGATAGATGATGATGTTTACATTATCCATGATAACCGACATGGCAGGGCCGATCTGGTGGCCGCGATAATAACGCGGTTCGCGCGACGGCGGGTTGGCGGATCTGCGCTTGGCGCCGAAATACTTCATATACCATTCGCCCGCCGCGATCGGGTCTGCGCTGAACAGATGCAGGTGGCCAAATCGGTGATGCGACGCAGTGTTGATCTCGATCAGAGCTTTGTCGGGGCTTTCGATGTAAGCGTAATAGAACCTCCCAGGCTGCGCATTCGGGTTGCCGATATCGCTGATGTCAGTCAGAGGTGTAAAGAACTTCGTGCCCATCGCCAGATGCTTTTCGTAGGTCGCCTTCATATCCTCCGCGCCCCAGCCGAAATGCCAGATGGCCGATGTCAATTCCCACGCTGGCGGTTTGTTGGCCTTCGTGAATAGCAGCCACGATTTTTGCGCCCACACCGCGTCCATCGATCCCGCAAACCGGGCTTTCTCGCAGTCGAATTTGCTCGTGTAAAAATCAATTGCAGATTTCGGATCGGTGGTATTGAGATGAAGGTGATGAAAGTGCGCTTCCGGCATTTGCAGATCGGGGGCTCTACTCACTGCCGATGTTTCCTGGATTGATTCCACTGGGATTCCAAAGGAACAAAAAACCAGTGCTCCGACAAGAAGTATCGCATTGGTCATTTTTGCTTGCGTTGAGGTCATCATATTTTAACCAGATCTTCTTCGTGGTAGGGCTACAATTGACCGTCGTGACAGACTGATGAAGGATGAGAGGATGACGGAACAAACGGAGAAGATGCTAGATGCTAGATGCTAGCTGCTAGGTGAGCGTCCTAGCATCTAGCATCTAGCATCTAGCATCTTCTCCGTTTGTTCCGTCATCCTCTGTTTTATTTGTTGTTTGCTGTTTGCGTCTGGGTGCGCAGGTTCTGACTGTCAATCGTGTAATCAATCCAGCCGATCATCATCTCTTCCCAGGTCTGATCACCCCAGCGAACTTCTTTCGTCGGGTCGGGGTTGTATTTGTTATTGGCTGAATTGTCGTGATGCGCTAGACAATCAATCCGGCTGCCTTTCGGTATCGCAATCGGCTCTTTCAGGAAATAGCTCAGCTGCCAGTTGAAATCGTACTTCGGCACGCGCAGCAGGATCTTTTCTTTGCCGTCGGGATAGACGAGTTTGTACTCGAAGTCTTTTCCGCGAACGTGCATGTGCGGCATGAACATTTGGAGATGAACATCTTCATTGAAAGTCAGCGAAGAACGCGACTCAAAATTTGGGTCACCAGGTGGAATGACGAGCTTGCGCGCATCGGTTGAGATGCCCCTTGTGATCACGCGTTTCTCCACCGGCTCTTTGGCAAACCACAATCCAATGCCGGTGCGATCCTTCGCCGGCTTACCGTTAGTGGTGTAATGCATCTGGAAGATCAGCGCTGAACCTTTTTTGATCAGCTTGACATTGCCCGAACGCAATGTCAGTGGACTCATACCGGGCGCCCATCCGAGCAGCATACCATCAGGGTTGTTGCCACGGCGCTGTTGTCGCTGGCGTTCAGCATCCGGCGATTCGGGGTTAACTCTTTGCTGCCCGGCCCTGAATTCACCCTCAGGCGGCAACGGCCCCTGATCCGGCTCGCGGACGCTGACGATAACGTGATGCACCACGCTCGGTTCGCCTCGTTTGATCTGGGCGAATCGAACGTATTTGTCCTCGGTGAAGTTTGTGTAGACGATATAATACCTGTATGGGACACTGCCATCGGCAGGGACGCTGGCTTCTTCCGTCATCGAAAGTACTACATCGGGCTCGCCAAATTTCCATCCCGTGTTCGCAACTTTCGGCATCGGCGGAAGGTCTTTCGGATCACCTTCCTTTGCGCCGCCATCGACCCAGGCGCGGACTGTGTCGATTTGTTGCTGCGTCAGTCGGGTGTCGTTGATAAACTCACCGTGATTCGGATCGGCAAACCACGGCGGCATCTCACGGCTGACAACTCGTTCACGGATCGATTTTGCCCAGGGTCGCACCTCTTTGAAAGTCAGGAGTGACATCGGAGCCATCTCTCCCGGTTGGTGGCACGTCGCGCATTTAGCGTAAAGGATAGGCGCGACATCTTTGGTGAATGTAACGGTTGCGGCAGATTTTCTGGCGGCGAAACTCAAGCCTATTGCCAGAATTGCGCCAATCGAAACCAGACTCAGGACAAGGCGTTTGCTGCGAGCGTCTTTCATCGAAGATCCTCCATTATTTTTTGTGCTTTCAGAACCAGAGACGCTGTTCTTCGACCACCAGTTACCAGATTTCTTGCGGAGTGGCGATCAGCGGCACCCGACATTCTAATTCGGAGATTTGAGATTTCACAAGCCCTTCCCTACCGGTCGGTCAGTTAACTCAGTTTATCCTTGCAATCCAAACCTCAAGTTGCGATTATCTCGCCTCGCCATCATCAAATCGATACTCTCAAAAAATTGGAGACAATTGGATGAGACTTTACAAAACCAGACATGGCGCGGTGCTCGAAGACCATGGCGTTTTTTATCAATTGCCGGAGACCGATTGGGACGTTTTGATCAATCGCGACGATCATGAACTGGTCTTTACCAGCATGTCGCGACGCGCAACGCGCTTACACCACTTCACGGCGGATGAGAATGTGCTGCCGCCGATCGGCAACCAGGAGGTCTGGGCAGCCGGGGTGACCTACTATCGCAGTCGCACGGCGCGAATGGAAGAATCGAAGACGGCAGGCGGCGGCGATTTTTATGAGCGCGTCTACAATGCACAACGCCCCGAATTGTTCTTCAAAGCCACCCCGCACCGCGTCGCCGGCACAGGCCAGAACGTCCGCATCCGTAGAGATTCAAAATGGAACGTGCCGGAGCCCGAATTGGCGCTGGTCATCAACTCGCTCGGTCAAATTATCGGTTACACGATTGGCAATGACATGAGCTCACGAGACATCGAGGGGGAAAACCCCTTGTATTTGCCGCAGGCGAAGGTTTATTCAATGTGCTGCGCTCTTGGTCCTGCGATTCTAGTCTACGAACGCCCTTTAGACATCAAGACTGAGATACACATGGAAATCTTGCGTCATGGCAAAATTGAATTTCGCGGCCAAACTGACCTGAGTAATCTCAAGCGGACATCGGAAGAACTGATAGAATACCTGTTTCGCGATAACAGCTTCCCTTATGGATGTATTCTGCTCACCGGGACCGGAATCGTTCCTCCCGATGATTTCACCTTGCAACCAGAAGATGAGATCCGCATTACAATCGACCCGATTGGAACTTTGATCAACATAGTGCAAAACTGAGATGGAACTTCACGGACAAAACATCATCGCCTGCCGGCCTGCCCCAAATCGGAACAAAACATTTCGCGGCTTTTCGCCATCTGAGGGGACAGAGCTCGTTCCTGAATTTCAGGAAGCAACGGAAGAACAGATCGATCAGGCGCTTGCAGGCGCCTACGACGCTTTTCACGACTATCGCCGCCGTTCAGCTGAAGACCGCGCTTTTTTTATCGAGCGCATAGCCGAAGAAATCAACTCATTGGGCGACGAGTTGATCGAACGCGCGCATCTCGAGACCGCATTGCCAAAAGACCGATTAACAGGGGAACGTGGACGCACCGTCAATCAACTGCGATTGTTTGCCGAGTTGATCCGCGAGGGCTCCTGGGTTGATGCGCGCATCGACCGCGCAATCCCTGACCGCCCGCCGCTGCCCAAACCTGACATCAGGCGGATGTTGATTCCTAGCGGTCCGGTCGCAGTCTTTGGCGCAAGTAATTTTCCACTGGCCTTCTCCGTCGCCGGCGGCGACACGGCTTCAGCACTGGCCGCGGGTTGCCCGGTAGTCATCAAAGCTCATCCTGCTCATCCGGGGACATCGGAACTCACTGCTCGCGCGATAGTGAAAGCAATAGAAGAAACACAAATGCCTGCCGGTCTCTTTTCATTGCTGCACGGTCTCAGTAATGGAGTAGGGCTCGGTTTGGTAAAACATCCACTGACGAAAGTTGTGGGGTTCACAGGCTCTCTGCGAGGCGGGCGGGCATTATTCGATGCGGCTGCGCAGCGTCCGGATCCGATACCAGTCTATGCAGAGATGGGGAGCATCAATCCTGTCTTCATTCTGCCCGGCGCTTTGCACGAACGGACCGAGGCAATCGCTGAAGGTCTGAAAAATTCAGTCACACTCGGCGTAGGGCAATTCTGTACCAACCCTGGATTAACGGTTGGCCTGTCCGATGACAACTTATCTCAATTTGTCAACAAACTGGGTGAGTTGATAGCTGATACACCGACCGGAACAATGCTCAATCCCGGAATTCTGCAAGCTTATGAGAAAGGAGTGAAACAACTCATCGATATTGCAGGCATCAATAAAGTCCAATCGAATCACACCGCCGATCTTAATAAGACTGAAGCTCGCGCAGCGATGTTTTCCACGGACGCACGGACTTTCCTTCAGCACCCCGAGCTGAGCGAAGAAGTGTTCGGGCCTTCGACCATCATCGTCAGTTGCGATACGCGGGAAGAGATGGAGAGCATTGCACACAATCTGCAGGGGCATTTAACCGCGACGATCCATGGAACGACGGAAGATTTAAAAGAATTCAAATCGCTCATTTCAATTCTCGAAAATAAAGCCGGGCGCTTGATCTTCAACGGGTTTCCGACCGGCGTTGAGGTCTGCGCCTCGATGCACCATGGTGGACCATATCCGGCAACGACCGATGCGCATTTCACTTCCGTGGGCACTGCCGCGATTGAACGGTTCGCTCGTCCGATCTCTTACCAGAACTTTCCGCAAGAGGCTTTACCGGTCGAATTGCAAAATGTCAATCAGAGGGGTATCTGGCGACTGGTGGATAATCAATTGACAAAAGAAAATTGTTGAAAGCTGAAGAGGAACCACGGATGCGACGGATTGACGCGGATTTAATCCGTGTAAATCCGTGGTTCATTTGTCCCAATCTTCATGTGACTTGATTTAGACTCCAGACTCCTAAATGACAGGCAATAAGCGCGTATTTTTCCGATGTTCATCTGTTTCTCAAGTCAATAGTTCTGTTCTCATCTTCCCGCGTGAACCACCACGCCCAGGCGATCAAAACAAACTGAAACGGCAGTCTGATCCAATGGAACCAGATCGGTACATCAGGATAGAGATGACGGTTGACGGCCATATGTATGTTTGCCGGATAGACAGCGATCAACAAGACGATCAATCCCCACGCCGCCAAACGCGTGTATCTCGGAATTAACAACAAGATCCCAAGCACAAATTCAATAAAGCCGGCCAGATATTGCAGAAACATTGGCCACGGCAAATATGGGGGCATAATACGCAAATAGAATTCAGGGTCGCGGAAGTGATTGATACCTGCTCCGATGAAGAAGACTGCCAGTAGAGTCTTCATAACCAATCGGAAGGTTCTCATATGTTCTCCTTCCCTTCACCATCAGCTCGTGTCACCATTTCGGGTGGAGATTCGACTGGTGCGCGCAATTCCGCTGCCTCTTCTCCCCGTATCTCTTCAGTTTCTTCTTCCGGCCTTGTTCTTGTGGCAGAAAGGAACTCAACCTCTGCAGGCTGCCGTGGTGCAATGATCGTCGCCGGCTCCGGCACGAGACGCTGATATAGATCTAACTCAGCAACATAGAAAGTCAATCGCGTCCACATCCTCACAGCGATTGCCGCTTGACTCAGGATAATTGCCAGCAATACTGACATGGCCGACGATTGATTGATCGAGCTACGCAGCCAGGCGAGCAATCCAAAAAAAGAAATGCCAATAATCGCAATTAATAAGTAAAGACCGAATGTGCTGAAAAAATGTTGCAGAGCAAATCTGAAGGCGTTGATGGTTTCACGAAACATCTTGCGGCTATCGCTGATGACGGTGCTGATCTTGGCATAGTCGAAAACCATATTGATGAAGGCAAACATAACCACCAGCAGCAGCATGACTGCCCACCTCTTGTATATAACCGATTCATATGCCGTAGCCCGCTCCTCCGTCTGATTGACCAGACCTCTCGCCAGTAGGTAGATGAAGTAAGCCACACCATAGAAGATCAGCGAAATCAACAACAGGCGCACGAAGCGCCAGAAGTATGCGCCGCAGCCTGCCCAGAACTTTCGCATCGTGAAGCGCCCATCATCAAAAGCGAAGACCTCGATAATTCCCCCGGCAAAGAGCGTGTTCACCACTAGATAGCCGAACCCTGTCACGGCCAGCAGTAGGCCAAGCTGGATTCCGACCGATTCCAGCGAGTAACCGGGCATCTGATGATTAAACACGTCAATAATCCAGCTCGCATCGATTTTGTTGGCCAACATTCTGTCCGCCGCGAGCGTCCCGCTGGCAGTTTGCACAACCAGCAAAAAGATGGATAGAGCGAGTGGCATTGAGAAAAGAATATTGGCAACGAGAAGTAGCAGAATCATCTTCCAACTTCGGCTGGCATGCAGGATACCGGCGATAAACGAACTGATCATCTTCCGTCCTCCTTCATCCAAAACCGCCGACAATTTGCAGAATCGTCTGCAGCCAGAACATCGCTCCCGAGGCCCAACGTGTCGCCGCGGCCAGACCTGATCCGGAAGTCGTCTTGCTGTTATTGGTCAGATTCGAATCGAGAAGGATTTTTTCTTCCGGATCCAGCTGTGCAACCTTCAATTCAGATGGAGTCGTAAACTCGAACTTCTTCCAGCGCTCCTTGATCGCCCAGGAATCATTCCACTTCCTTCCGGTGCGAGTATCTTCAAACTGATACTCAATTATTCCTTCACGCAACGCCACAGGTTTAGCAAAGATCTTATTACCGTCCTGGAATCTCAATAGCAGTTCATAAGGAAAATAAGCTTCACCGACTCGGCGAATGACAACTTCGGATTCGTACGATTGACCACTATCCAGCCTCCTGTCTGCTTTAATTTCGGTCTTCTGCCCGTCCTTATCGAAAATACCTTCTGCCGTCTCAGCCCGTTCGCTCTTCACCTCAGCGATTTCGTAATCAAGTGTATTTGTGCCTCTGACAAATTGATCGAAGAACCACGCGAAATCCTGCCTGGTAACTGCGTTGACCGTGTCGAAGAAGTCCTGTGAAGCCGGATGGCGGTAACGCCACTTCTGGTGATATTCGCGCATCACGCGTGCCATCAAGTCTTCACCCAGATAACGCTCGAGCGTGTTCATCACCAACCCGGTGCGCGGATATGAGTTCAATGCTGCGCTCGTTTCGTCGTAGAACTTCCACGTGGGCGTGAGGATCGGATCGTTGAATTTTCCTTGCAGCGTGAAGATGCGGTCTTCGTAAGGATGCGGAATCTCAACCGGGAGATAGAACCAGGGAATGCCCGCAAATCTGAAAGGAAATACATTGGCGCCATAAGCTAACTTCAATACCTTCGCCGTTGAATATGTATTGAAACCTTCATCGAGCCACGATTCTTCAAACTCGTTAGTCGCAACCATGCCTTGCCAATATTGGTGACCGTATTCGTGCACGATGACTTCTTCCGGATTTTGATCACGTCCAGCCCACCACGTTGTGCCCGCCGTGAAAAAAGTCGGATATTCCATTCCGCCTGCACCCTCGGCATTGTATGGTGGGTCGACAATGGTCAGCGTAGCGTATGGATATCTGCCATACCAGAGGCCAAAGTATTTGATCGCATTGAATGCCGCGAAGAAGTGTCGATCGATCTGGCTGCGATGTTCGGGTTGAATCAATAAAGTGACCGAAACATCCTCGAGCTTTATCTGACTCTGAGGAAGGCCCAATCGGCGCGCCCATTGATCAATTTCGGCCGGTTTAATCTGATCATCAGCTTTGAATGGACGGGTAACAACAATGTAGTTAGGATCGATAGTCCATGCAAAGTCGTGAACATTATCCTGACGAAATTTGTAATTGACTGTGCCATCCTGCCCATTGACGCTTTCCGATTCCATTTTACCGGTCGCGCCAATCTTACCTTTGTAAATAGCGGGCACATTGATCGACACCTCGTAGTTGCCAAAATCTGCGTAAAACTCGCTCATTGCATGGAACTGATGGCAATTCCATCCGGCACTCGATCTTCGCCGTTCACCGGCCGATTCCCATACGCCAATCTTCGGGAACCATTGCGCGACCAGAGCAAACTGTCCCCAGTAACCGGTGCGCGCAAACACACGGGGCAGCCTGGCCGAGAATTTGATCTCGAGAGTGATCTTCTCACCAGGCTTGATCGGTGTCGCAAGAGGAACACGAATTACGGTCTGATCATCGGCGTTGTCATCATCGGGATGGATGAACTCGATCTTTGAAGTCAAGTCTTCTGCGCCGGCAATTTTCATCTCATTGACATCGATCCATCCCCATTCGCCCGACTGATTTCTGTCGCCCCGCAATTGTCCGCCGGATTCTTTCATGAAAGTGCTTTCTTCGTTTTTGAAAGCGTTGAGGTAGAGGTGAAATTGAAGGTCTGTGATCGTGTCCGGTGAATTGTTGAGCCAGGTTAGTTGTTGGCGCCCCTCGAGGTCCGTCGGATGTTGTTTCGCGTCGAGCTTGAGTTTAACGTCAATCTTGTATGAGGCAACTGGTCGAGGGGGATTATCTGCGGAGGCGTTCCTGATGAACTTATTGAATCCGAGGAGGCAGATAAAGAAAAGAACCAAAGTCCTCAGACAAAGAACCACAACCATTTTCATCAATAGCGCTCCTCATTATGGAAAAAGAGAAAACGGAACAAATGGAAATAACGGAACAAACGGAAGCTCAATAAAATTTCCGTTTGTTCCCTGATGTCGGGACACATTTTCAAAGTTAGGTTTCAGATCATAAGGCAAGGTGGAACACAAAAAAGGCAAAAAGGGCAAAAAAGACAAAAAGGGCCAAGAATTTTTGCCTTTTTTGCCCTTTTTGCCTTTTTTGTGTTCCACCTTGCCTTATGATCTGAAACCTAACTTTGAAAATGTGTCCCGACATCAGGTTTGATCCGTTTTCTCTCCTTGGTTTTCGCATCGTAAGCCTACCCGAAGCAGTACAGCCTGCCGTCGTTCGATCCAACCACTACCTTCCCATTGGCAATCGCAGGCGAGGCTGAAAATGCCGAACCGTCGGTGAACTCCCACAATTTGGTTCCCTTCACTAAATCCAACACGTAGAAACGACCGTCGTTCGAACCTACATAAACTCTTCCGCCGGAGATTGCGGGAGATGATTCGACGCGTGCTCGTGTAGTGAAAGTCCAGATCGCTTTGCCCGTCACAGCATTTAAACAATGAACCATCTTGTCGCGGCCACCCAGGATAACCTTTCCCTCAACAACCGCGGGTGAAGAATAAAAAGGAAATTGCCGTTTCGGGTGTTGATAGCGCCAGACCGGACGGCGTGTGCGGAGGTTCAATTTGATTACCTCGTTGTTGAAATTTCCGAAATATGCCGATTGGCCGACGAGGGTTGGCGATGCACCGGTGTAGCCCCCTGCCGGCATCTTCAACACCTCTTTGCCGTCACTGATGCTAATACCGCGGAAAATCTCATCGCAACCCGCAATATATGCTACGCCGTTAACCACCGCAGGTGTACCGTGAATGTAGTTATCCGTCTTGAATCTCCAGAGAGTTTTGCCATCGCGTGTGTTGAAGCAATAGAGGGAGCCGTCGTAAGAACCGATCAAGACCCGATCACCAACGATGACCGGCGAAGATTTGATCTCTGCTCCGGTTTGATAGGTCCAGATCCCTTTGCCGTCGCCGGCATTGACCGCGTGAAAGACCCCTGAGAGGTCGCCGATGAAGACAATACCGCCCCCGACTGCTGGCGATGATTCGCCAACAGCCTCTTTGGTCTGGTATTTCCATTTCAATTTTCCACTCGACAGATCAACGGCGATCAGCTCGCTTTTACCGGTACCAACGTAGACCGTTCCCTCAACAATCGCTGCTGAGGATTCAATTATTTCACCTGCATCATATGTCCACAGTAATTTGAGATCGGCAGGAGGCTGTGATTGCGAAATGCCGGTCAAGTTGTAGTTGCCACGGAATTGCGGCCAGGAGTCCGCCGTCTGTGAGGTCACAGACATCGGTTTTGTGAAAGGCAAAAGGCAAAAGGCAAAAATCAAAAGGCAAAGGGCAAAAGGCAAAAGGTAAAAATCAAAAATTAAGCTCAAAGTGCCGACCTTTTGCCTATTAACTTTTGCCTTTCGCCTTTTGCCTTTCGCCTTTTGATTTTCTTTATCGCTTTTCATTCGAATCATAGCGCTAGCCTGTAAACCTCCAATGCCCCTTCGGCATTCCACTCCCGTGGATTGAAACTTCCTGTCCATTGTTTTGCCGCTTCTTCAGCCAGCATCGGGAGGTCCGAGTGCCGGATTTTTAGATGACTCAAACCAAAGGGCAATCCACCTGCCAGGCGAAGCTGCTCCAAACGATCTGCCAGACCTTCGCCGGGCTCTTTGCCATTCCTCGTCTGCGATGAAACCTGATTCAATTCATGATAATGATCGGCAACCACAGCGGCATTCCACCGCACAACGTGAGGCAACATCAGAGCAATCGCTACACCGTGAGTCGTTCCGTAATTTTTTGTCAACGGATTGGCGCAGGCATGCGTTGCTCCGAGCATAGAATTTTCAATGGCGACGCCCGCGTAATACGCGCCGAGCAGCATTGCGCCGCGCGCCGTGAGTTCCCGAGGCTCTGCTAAAACTCGCTCGTAATTCGCTTCGAGCAACCGCCAGGCCTCCCGCGAATACATGGCAGAGATCGGGTTTCGATTCTTCGTCACATAAGATTCAACGGCGTGGGAGATGGCATCATAACCTGCGGTGGCAGTCAAACTCTCAGGCTGAGTGATAGTCAATCGCGGATCGAGGATGGCGATTTTAAATGTTGCTTTCGGATCGCCACACGCCATCTTCACGTGAGTCTCGGCATCGGAGATCAATGTGTAACATTGCGCTTCGCTGCCGGTCCCGGCAGTGGTCGGGATACCGATCATCGGGAGCATTGGCTTCGGCGCTTTGCCATAACCCCAGTAATCGCGCATAGTGCCGCCGTTGGTCAGCACGAAATTTATGCCCTTTGCGCAATCCATCGAACTGCCGCCACCGAGGCCGATGATCGAATCTATCTCAAGTGAGACAGCGCAGATGCGCCCCAGCTCAACCATCGTCGTGTCAGGATTCTCACTGAAGTCGTGGAAGGTGAATACCTCTATGCCCGCCTGCTGTAGTAGTTTCGATGCCTCACCTGCATAACCGCAAGCGACCATTCCGTGATCTGCAACGAGCAGTGTACGGCGAAACCCAAGCTCGCCTGCGAGTTCACCCAGGCGTTCGAACACGCCAATGCCGAAGGCCACACGTGTGCGGGAATTGAAATCGAAGGACTGCATCTAATGAATGGAATAAGATAAAAAAAACAAATGGAAATATCCTAGAAATTTTCAGCAAGTTTCATCTATCAACTAACGGTTTCAACACAAAGGGACAAAGGGTCAAAGGGTCAAAGGGGGATAAATGCTTGATTTATTTCTTCTTTGATCCTTTGACCCTTTGTCCCTTTGTGTTGAAACCGTTAGCTAGTTTCGGCTTCCTATTATTTTGACGTGTTACTCACTTTCGCTGCCGGCGCCGTTTTCTCCGCCAGGGCAAAGAGCTGGTTGCGGTTCATGATGAACAATGCGCCATTAGCCGGAACCGGGGTCGAATAGACTGAGCTGCCCATATTTAGTTCGGCCAGCACCTTCTTCACTCTGCCTGTCTGCAAGATAGCGACATCGCCGTCTTCATCGCCGAGGTAGACTTTCCCATCTACAACAAGCGGCGATCCCCAAATAGCAGCGAACATATCGTGCTGCCAGACCTCTTTGCCCGTCTTCGCATCGACGCAATGCAGGAAGCCGCTGAAGTCGGGGTAGTAGAGCAGGCCATCATGCAACGCTCCAGTCGAGATCGAGCGGCGAATCTTATCGAAATGCCATATGAGACCGTCCTTCGTCAGATCACCACGTTTGGTCGCATCGATGCAATAGAGATGGCCGACGCCTTCACCGTGCTCGGGGTCCTGGCCATTTGCGATGTAGACTTTGTTTTCGTAGATGACCGGTGTGCTGATGATCTCATTACGCGTCTTGGGCCAGGTCGAATCCTTCGGGTTGGTATCGAACTCCCAGAGCTTCTTGCCGGCCATGGCTTCGTATCCGCGCACCCAGCCATCGCCTTCGCCGATGACGACTTGAATGACATCTCCGATCTTGCCCACTGCGGGTGATGACCACTGTCCATGCAGAATTCTGTCTCCGACATTGTTGGCTTCCCAGACGAGCTTGGCCGTATTCTTGTTGACCGCGACCATCGATGGGGCTTTCGGCGATGGGATATTGACGTGGCTCTCATCCTGGCCATTCGATGTGCTGACGAAGATCAAATCGCCGTACATAACCGGTGAACAGTTGGCGAGGTTGTGTGGATGCGCACCCACTTCTTCAATCATGTCGAACTTCCAGATAATGTCGCCATCATTCTTGCCCGTCAGCTTCTCTTCTTTGAATGGCCCGTCGTTCTCACCATCGTGGAAGCCCTGTGTGTCTGCGCAAATCAACTCAGCGCGGTTCGACACATAATAAACTTTGTCGCCCTCGACCAGCGGCGATGAGGCTACGCCCTGGTATGGCCAATCGTTGACGCGGCCGGCAGCGAGTTTCTCATGTGTGATTTGCCACATAAATTCGCCGTCCGATTCACGGAAGCACATGACTACGCCACGATCACCGCCCTGCTTCGGATCGCGCAAACCCTCGTTGTTTGTGCCCAGGAAAACAAACCCGCCGGCAACAACCGGATTGCCGTAGCTTTGCGAGCCGAGCGTTGAAACCCATTTGACATTAGTCTTTTTTGTGATGTCCCAGTTAGCCGGAAGTCCTTTCATGGACGAGACCATGTTGCGATCCGGCGTCCCGCCCCACATCGGCCAATCACCTTTCCCGGTCTCAGATGCCGCAACATAATGAGTAATGATCAGAGCGATGGCGAATAAAAAGATGATCGCCAGTGAACGGTATGTCTTCGATTCAAGAATGCTAAATTTCATATTTGATCTCTCTTCATCGTTTTCATTCTTAACGTTCAGCATCAGACTGGATTTTGTGGGATGGCGGTGCCATCCCACAAAATCCAGTCTGATGAGATCACTTGTTCGGTGTGACCTTGATATTATCAAAATAAATTTCATTCGGCGCATCGGCAAATATGCCCGCACTTCCGTGATGGTTCCCGATCGGGTCAGTCCTTTCGATTGTCCATTTCTCCGGCTCCGGTTCTGAAGCAAGCCACGCTTTGCCCAGCGCACGGGTCTTGCCATCAGGCAGATTTTCTACTCGTAGTTTCAATCGGTACCAGGTATCCGGCTTCCAATCGAATTTCATGTGTACCGTGCGTTTCAGTTCGATTTGCCACGAGCGCAATTCAATCTTCTGAGCATTGCCGAAAAGAGCGAGTTCGTATCGTTGCGCGACGACGCCGGCATCTCCCATCTGACGGCGTTTCTCGATCGCCCGTACATCAGCTTCTATCGTGTAGTTCGACGTTTCAACTGCGCCGAAGAAGGATCGCGTGCGCTTAAACGCCGGATTGTCGGCCTTCTTGACGAGCACCTTATTGCCATCGACCTCACGCGCGACGTATTTGCCGGCAGTGTTGAGCCACGTGCGCGGCGGCTGGTCAATAGCCACGCCGCTGAAATCTTCGATGTAAGGCAGAGCCGGAACCACTCGTATACGCGCAATACCTGTCACGCCGCCCACCGTCGCCTTCAAAGTCCCGCCTTGCGTTCCTGCCTCAGCCGCAGGTGTGAACTGGTTATTTTGGGATGTGCCCTTCAATCCATCAAGTGTAAACGTCAAGTTTGTTTCTTCTCGAATAAACCTGCCGTGATCGTCAAATAAACGAACTTTGAATTTAAATGCCTCGCCGGGCTTCATCACCAGATCAGCAGGCATCACCTGGACATGACTGATGGTGGCTCCAGCAGGAGCATTCTCCACCTTCTCTACGACTGGCGGCAGGTCGGGATTTTTCTTCTTACCGATGGCATAGATGTGCTTGGTCGAAACCAGGTAGATCCGACCTCGCGAAACAGCTACACCAGCTATGATCTGCTCATTCGACGCGATCAAATCATCGCCTTCGGTCGTTTTTGTATCGACCTTGTCCACCGGCTCAAGTTCATCTTCATCCAAGATCTCGGCGCCCTTTGCGCTCGGCCTCAAAATGTAGAACTTTCCATTTTCAGTGCCGACGTAAAGTTTACCGTCTGCGAACACCGGTGAGGCTTTCTGGATTGTGCCAAGGTTTTTCACCCAGAGATTTTTTCCGGTATTGATGTCGAATGCGAAGAGATTCGATCCCGCGTCAACTTGATAAAGCCTATCACCGTCAATCACCGGAGACGATGGACCGAGCTGAAAGTTTGTGAGCGACCATTTGATCTTGTCTTTGTTCGATTCCTTTCCGATAGCGCCCTTCGCCGTTGCGTCGAGCGCCGCCAGGTGCCCCATCTCACTGACATCCAGGTTTTCTTCCTGATGCGAAACGAAGGCGATGTTGCCCTTCATGACTACCCCAGGATTGATGCCCCGTTTGCTCATCAGATAATTCCAGACAGGCTCGCCGGTGTTTACTTTGATTCCGTAGACGGCGCCGTCACCACCTCCGGCAATCATCAGTCGTGTGCCGTCAACCGTAGCCACGACAGGCGTCGAATAAGTCGTGTCGTAAGGTCGGCCTCCCGGTGTGCTGATCCATACGCATTCGCCCGTTCGCTTATCGAAGGCGTAGTAGCGATGGCGTCTCATAAACAGATCGGCGAAGCCATCGGTCACCGTACTGACAATTACCAGGTCTCCTTCTATGATCGGCGAGACGGTGCGACCGCCGTGTGTCGTCCAGGCGCCGTACTCATCGGTCAACGAGCGCGACCAGAGCAGCTTGCCGTCATTTGACAATGCTACCAGTTCGGCAGTCGCGCCATACGCATAGACGTTGCCTGTCGATGGATCACCAGCCGGTGATGACCAGGCGATGCGCCGCGGCGGCACGTCACTCGAATAGACGTTGAAACGGTACTCCCAGAGCTTCTTACCGGTTTCTGCATCGAGGCAAAGAACGCGCTCCTGCATCGTTTCGCCCTCGCCTGCCGAGTTGAACACAAAAACTCGCCCATTCATCACAATCGGCGCGGAACGTCCGCCATAAGGTGCTTTCCATAAAAGGTTCTCACCCTGATGCGACCACTTCTCCGGCAGGTTCTTTTCCATCGAGATCCCGTCGCGTGTGGGACCGCGCCAATCAGCCCAATCGCTCCCGCTCTTTGCGCGCGCGGGCGATTGCGCCGAACTGCCCCAGAGTGAGAGAAAAATGAGAAACAGAGTGAGTGATAAAAGAGAGATTAGCCTGAGCGAAACTTTCATATGTGGGTCACCTTGAAGATCAGATTCAGTATTCGGGTTATTATCCATAACCGCTGAAGTCCAATACTCGATTTAGCAACCTTGGGTTGCGTCATTTTTTCCTAAGCTTGATTTGTATGAAGTAAAACTATAATTTGACGCAGACCACAGTTCAAGGTCGAGTTTACCGAAACTTTACGGTCTATTAGTACGTTTTTGCAGCTAGCCTACTGGATTTCTGAGCCCTTTCAGGTTGGAAATTGGAACAAATTACTGGATCGCATCCTATCAGTACCGCGAGCAGTAGCCAGAGGTATTGATAAAGATCATAAGATTTTTTCGCGGGAGTAAAAAATGCAAATACATCGCTTACTCATTTTGCTCTTATTTCAGCTGATCCACATCAGCATTTATGCTCAAAATATCAATGAGGAGCTGATTCTTGCAGCGCGTAAGAGCAATGTTGAAGCGGTCAAGGCGCTTCTGGCGAAAGGCGCTGATGTCAATACGAAGACCGAATACGGCGCGACTCCTTTGTTTTACGCCTGTGATCGCGGGAGTATCGAAATCGTAAAGATACTCCTCAATGCCGGAGCCGATGTGAACATTACGGACAAGTTCTATAACTCGCCCCCGGTCTTCTGGGCAGTGATGAAGGATCACGGCGCAGTCGTCAAACTTCTGCTCGAAAAAGGAGCGCGCACCAAAGAATCGGTGATGTCTTCCGCCGCCGGCCAGGGGAAGAAAAACGTGGTCAAAAGCGTCCTGGAATTGGGCGGCTTCAGCCCGGACGCGCTGACCGCTTACCTGGCAGCAGCCGAGAAGAACGGACATACGGAAGTTGCCGAGATGCTCAAAAATGCCGGCGCGAAACCCAAGCCCAAAGTCGAATACAAAGTCGATGCCGAGACGTTGAAGATCTATGAAGGAGTCTATAAAAACGATCAGCTCGAGTTCACTTTCAGAGTGAAAGACGGGAAGCTGGTCGGCGGGCCTGCCGGTCAGGAAATTACCCTGGTCCCTGTTGACAAACATACGTTTGAACCTGATGGTGCAGCAGGTGTCACCGGTGTCTTCAGCGTCGAGGGTGAAAAGGTCATCAGTCTGACAGTCAAGCAATCCGGCGGACAAGTGGTATTGAAGAAAGTGGAGGCAAAATAGAGATGAGGTATTCAAGATTTCTTTCAGAACACAATGGAATGAATCCTCAGATTCTATCCGTGTTTTATGCTCTGGCACTGATGCTCACCCTCGCGACGCCAACCCCAGGCCAAAACTGGCCTTCGTTCCGCGGTCAGAACGCCTCGGGTGTCGCCGACGGCAAACCGACACCGGTGAAATGGGACGCCGAGAAAAATACCAACATCTCGTGGAAAGTTCCGATCCCCGGACTAGCCCACTCCAGCCCTGTTGTCTGGGGAGAGATGATCTTCGTCACGACTGCTGTCAGCAGCGATCCGAAATCTTATTTCCGTCATGGTCTTTACGGCGATGTGGATTCGGCCGAAGATATGTCCAGGCACTCCTGGAGGGTCTATTGTCTCGAAAAGAAGACTGGCAAAGTACTTTGGGAGCGCGTCGCACACGAAGGAATTCCGAAGACCAAACGTCATATCAAATCGACATTCGCCAACTCGACACCCGTCACCGACGGCCGATATGTCATAGCTTTCTTCGGCTCTGAAGGTCTCTATTGCTACGACTTCAAGGGCAATTTGAAATGGAAACAAGATCTGGGAGTGCTTGACGCCGGTTGGTTCTTCGATCCGGACTATCAGTGGGCCACAGCCAGCTCGCCTATCATCTACAAAGATCTGGTCATCCTGCAATGCGATATTCAGAAAGGCTCATTCATCGCAGCCTATAATATGAAAGATGGCAAGCAGGCCTGGAGAACGCCTCGTGAGGAGATTTCATCGTGGGGCTCACCGACGATAGTTGAAGGCAAACAGCGTGTCGAAGTCGTGACCAATGCAACGAAAGCCGTTCGTAGTTATGATCCGATGACCGGTAAAGAGTTGTGGAAGCTCATTGGCAACCCTGAAGTCACGGCAACAACACCGGTCTCGGCCCACGATCTGATCTTCATCTGCAACAGCTATCGCCCGAATCAACCTATCTATGCCATCAAACAAGGTATAGCTACCGGCGACATTTCGTTAAAAGACGGTAAAACTTCCAATGATTTCGTCGCGTGGAGCATGCAACGGGGCGGTACCTATATGCCCACGCCGGTCGTTTATGGCGATTACCTCTACCTCTGCGCCAATCACGGCGTGATGACCGTCTACAATGCCAAGACTGGAGAACGAATTTATCAGCAGCGCATCGGCGATAAAGGCGGGTCTTACAGCGCCTCACCAATTGCCGCCAATGGTAATATTTACCTCTCGAGCGAAGACGGCGAAATTTTCGTGGTTAAAGCCGGGTCGAAATACGAACTACTCTCAGTTAACCCTATGGGTGAAGTGCTGATGGCCACGCCCGCGATTTCAGATGGAATGGTTATCGTGCGCGGGCAGAAGCATGTGTTTGGAATTTCAGAGAAACCTGTGGATAACTCGAAATCTGGAAAATGAGTTGGAGGAAAAATGATTTTTAGAAGATCGACTATCGGATTGCTCGCAATTCTACTCACTTACATACTCACCACAGATAGCTCACTTTTGCCTGTGACTGATGCCTCGGTCTCTTTATCGAACTGGCCGCAATGGCGCGGGCCTGAGAGCCAGGGCATCTCGACCGAAAAGAACCTGCCTACCGAGTGGAGCGAGACGAAGAACGTACTCTGGAAGACACCGGTCCAGGGTCGGGGCTTTTCGCAGCCCGTCATTTGGGATAATCAAGTCTTCCTGACCACCGATGTCGAAGGCGGTCCCGCGCCCGGCTCCCATAAGCCACCGACACACATGGCCGGCGATAAGGAGTTCACCCATCCCGAGTGGGACGGCATTGACAAGCTCCATACTTTCAAAGTCCTCAGTCTCGACCGCGATAACGGCAAGATTCTCTGGGAAAAGACCGCTTATGAAGGCACTGTCTACGATTACCGCCACAAGCGCGGAAATTATGCCGCGCCCACACCGGTCACCGACGGAAAGTATGTTTGGGCATATTTCGGTTCAGAAGGACTCCACTGCTATGACTTCAAGGGTGAGCTGATCTGGAAAAAGTCGCTCGGCCCCATCGGCACGATGGGAATGGGCGTAGGATCTTCACCAGTGCTTCACGAGAACCTGGTAATCCTGCTTTGTGATCAGGAGTTCAGTGGAAAAGAATCATTCATTACTGCGTTGGACAAGAAAACGGGTAAAGAAGTTTGGCGGACGCCTCGCCAGATAGGCGTTAGTTGGGCAACGCCGGTGATTGTCAAATCCGCCCAACGGAGCGAGTTGATCACAAGCGGCCACCAATTTCTGATAGCATACGATCCCTCAACCGGCAAGGAACTCTGGCGTGCAACGGGATTGAAAAGCCATGCCATAGCCACACCCGTCGTGGGGCATGGCCTGGTGATCCTCTCTTCCGGATATCCCTCAAAAGTCATCGTCGCCTTGCGCCCGGGAGGTTCAGGCACGATTGACGAAACGGACAAAATCGTCTGGCGATATAACAAGGGCACGTCCTACGTCCCATCGCCGATCTTATACGGCGATTACGTCTACCTGATGAGCGATGGAGGCATCCTGACCTGCTTGAACGCCAGAACGGGTGAAATAATTTACGAAGGCGGGCGCGTACCCATAGCCACGAAATTTTACGGTGCATCGCCAGTGGCATTCGATGACAAGATTCTGCTGACGAGCGATGACGGCGATACGTTCGTGATAAAAGCCGGGCCGAAACACGAGGTGCTGGCTACCAATTCGATCGGCGAACCGGTAAGGACATCGATTGCGATTGCCAATGGCATGTTGTTTATTCGGGGGGATAAGCATTTGTTTTGCATCGGTCGCAAGACAAACGGGACCTGAGTATTATGGAATCGGGAGTAAACTAACAATGAAACGAACGGGAATACTGCTGCTTTCCGCTTTGGCTATTAGTTTGATCGCTTTCACTGCATTCAAAACTTCTTCAGTCAAAGCTACATTTAACATCTCCAATTGGTCGCAATGGCGCGGTCCAGAAGGTACGGGTATATCTACCGAAACCAATGTTCCTACCGAATGGGGTATCAGCAAGAATATTAAATGGAGTACGGAGATCCCCGGTCGCGGACATTCCTCGCCGATTGTCTGGGGCAACAAAGTTTTTCTTACCACCGACATCGAAGGCGAAACTGTGACGGGCGCAAAAGCTGTTGAGCATAAACTCGGGGGACAGGTATTCGTCCATCCAGACAGCGTAGGGGCAAATCGCAAACATACATTCAAAGTGCTTTCCCTTGATCGCACCACAGGTAAAGTACTATGGGAACAGACGGCATATGAGGGTACTGTTTACGATGATCGCCATCGCAAGGGCAGCTATGCCGCGCCAACTCCGGCCACCGATGGCACTTACATTTTTGGCTGGTTCGGTGGCGAAGGAGAAGGTTTGTACTGCTACGACTTCAATGGCAAGCTGATTTGGAAGACCCCGGTCGGCAAGGTCGCGAGCATCGGAATGGGCCCGGGTTCTTCGCCAGTGATCTACGAAAACACCGTAATACTGCAATGCGATGAAGATGAAGGAAAGAATTCATTCATCGTTGCGCTGGAGAATAAAACCGGAAAAGAAGTTTGGAAGATCCCCCGCAAAGTACAGGCAAGCTGGTCAACACCGCTTATTGTCCGAACTGCTCAACGCGCAGAGCTTATTACGAGTGGCAACGAGTTGATTATCTCCTACGACCCGAAGACCGGGAAAGAATTGTGGCAAACAAAAGGCCACGGCAGCAATGCAATTCCAACCCCTCTTGCAGGTCATGGAATGGTCTTCGTATACGCAGGTTTCCCGGCAAAGAAAACCATGGCCATCAAGCTCGGCGGCTCAGGTGACATCTCTAACAGCGCGAATATTGTATGGCAGTACGAGAAAGGCACAGCTTATGTACCTTCCTCGATACTTTATCGTGATTACCTCTACCTCATGACAGACCGTGGGATACTTACCTGCCTTGATGCTAAAACCGGCCAGCTGATTTATGAAGGTGGGCGCATACCCGTGCCGGCCACCTTCACGGCTTCACCTGTAGCTTTCGATGGCAAGATATTGCTGATGAGTGAAGACGGGGATACTTACATTATTAAAGCCGGACCGAAGCATGAGGTACTCGCGATCAATTCGATCGGTGAGCCGATCTATTCCTCGCCCGCTATTTCCGATGGAATGATCTTCATTCGTGCCGAAAAGAATCTGTATTGCATTGGTTCGAGGTAACATCATGATGAAAATGAGATATACAATCATCGCGCTCTCCAGCTTTATTCTCGCTTCCGCATCAGTAACCGCATCATATAAACCCAATTTCAGCGGGAAGTGGGTATTGGACAAAGATAGGAGCTTCAGCAATCCGGCGGGTCTCGATCAGACGATGACTGTCACTCACACTGGCGACCAGGTCAAAATGGAAGCTCATCTGAAGACTGCCAGAGGCGAGTTTGATGTTAATGAGACCTACACGCTTGATGGCAAAGAGACTGATTTCACCCCGCAGAACCCACCGAATGCCAAAGGAAAACGCAAATCGTCGTGGCTGCCGAACGGACTGGGGATCTTGATCAATGATGAAATTTCAGCTGAGGGCAAGATCGTCAATCAGATAACCCGCAAATGGACTCTATCGGCTGATGGCAAAAGGTTGACGGTAGACTACTACATCGACGATCAAAGATTTTCCTATGAATCCAAACGCGTCTTCAATAAAGTGGAGTGACTAACAGTTTTCAGTTGTAATTACTAAGCCGGTGGTGCAGTACGGGGAGCGTCAGCGACCTGAGCCTCATCAAGAGGTCGTTTTATCAAGGCTCAGGTCGCTAACGCTCCCCGTACTGCACCACCGGCTTAGTAGTTACAACTGAAAACTGTTTTACGGCTTAACAACGCCGATCACGCCGCATGCCTGTCGCCCTCCGGCATTACCCGTCGGCTGTGTTTTCAGATCATCAGGATTCGCGTGTACTATGACACCACGCCCGATGATTGAGCTCGATCCATCAAGTTTGAGAGCCGAGTCGGTGGACTCAACATGCACCTTGCCATCCTGAGTGGCATCGATATTCCCAAGGTCGCCCACATGACGTTTCGCGTCGGCCGGCGCGCCGTGTGGCATTCCGGAAGGATTGAAATGGCCGCCCGCGGCGGCGCCGTCTTTCGAACTGCAATCGCCCCACTCGTGGATGTGGAAGCCGTGTTTCCCGGGTGCAAGCCCTTCGATGTCAGCGACGACCTTCACTTTATCCCCCTCCTGGGTAAATCTCACCACGCCATGCACTTTGTTGCCTTCGGTCGGATGCAATACGGCGATGGCTTTATTGATTCCAGTTTGTGCTGTGGAATGAGCCTCATTTTTTGCCGCTCCATGGTCCTTGCCTGAAATCCTCAAACCAAGACTCAAACCCGCGAATAGTAATAAGAGGCTCGCTATGCTGACAGCAATCGATGTTGCAGTGCGTTTTCTCAAGTGACCACTCCTTTTCTTCGATAAACGACAATGTGCGTCGTTGTCAGTTGTTATTTCGCGATTTTGGCGAATCGCGTTTTGAAATCCGAAACGCTCAATCCCGCGGTTCTGGCCAGCCTCTCAACCCAGGCTTCATCAGCAAAATCCCTGGCATTGATACGAACCATATAGTCGCGAGCTACCTGATAGCTTTCGGCCGTTATATCAACCGCTCGCAGCTTACCTCGCCCGGTATGGTGATCTATTACTTCGTCGAGAGGAACTGGTGTAAATTCTCCGTCTTGCATCGTGATCATCACCCCGGAACCGCCGGCTTGCAAGTAATTTACTGCAACGTAGCCAAGGTCTCGCGCGTGCTCGGCGTCATAAGGGATCGGCGGCGCGCAGCGCAATTCATATCCAATCGTCTTATCAACGATGGTGACTTTAACGCCGCGCCTCTCGAGCCGCGCCTGCACTTCACTTTTCACCTTACGTCCGAGATCGATTTCGGCGACACGGATATGGCCCTGTGCATCGCGATCCACGGTCTGCAACTCAGTCACTTCCTGAGGGCTGAAATGCTCCGATAGGGCTTCGGACAAGAGGGCTACACCGTAACCTTTGCCCATCGCGAGGCGTTTGATGACCGAGCCTTCAACTATGTCGCAGATGTCGGCGAGGCAAATCCCTTCCTGCGGAAACTCTTCAGGAATGATAGTGCAAGTAGCGCTGACCGCTGCGCCAATCCCCAGAGTGAGGTGACCGGTTGGACGGCCCATCGTTACGCCGATAAACCAGCGTCCCGTCGTCTTCGCATCTTCCATGAGACTTTTGACGATGCCCACACCGACATGACGGGCTGTCTCGTACCCGAGCGTTGTGAGCGGCGCCGGCAATGGCAGATCATTGTCAATACTCTTGGGGATTTGAACGACTTTGATCGCGCCCTCCGACTTCTGCTCAATTGCAGCCGAGCTGGCAACAAGATCGTCTCCTCCGATAGTGACAAGAGCTTCAATTTCGAGTTTTTTAAGCGCCGCAATTGCATTCTCCAAACTCTGCGGCTCACGCGTGATGTCAGTTCGCGACGTCCCAAGAATACAGCCGCCGTCGAGGTGAATGTGAGAGACTTCGTCAGCCGCCAGCTCGTGCTGTTCGTCGGTGTAACGCTGCGCCAGCCATTCGAATCCATCGTGAAACCCAATCGGTGTGCAACCGTTATCGTGCGCCTTTAAGGCGACGGCCGCAATCACGTCATTAACTCCGGGCGCGGGGCCGCCGCCAACTAAGATGCCGAGTTTTTTGATAGCCATAAATATTTCAGACGAATCTCCTCTTCAATTCCTCAACCGAGAGATTTCCCGCCTGTGCCAGTTTCCCCAGCCAATCGAGATTTTCAAAATCTGTCTGCTCCAACCGCAGCATATATTCGCGCGCGACGCGAAAGCTTTCGCTCTTCACCTCAACATTGCGCACGCGAGTCTTGCCCGTGGATGGATCACGGATGTCGGCAAAGAGCAGTGGAACCATTCGGCCATTCTGAATGCTGACCATTGCGCCGCTTCCACCACACATGAGAAAGCGGACTGCAGCATTGCCGAGTTCGCGGCAATAAGCCATATCGAAGGGAATCGGATCTACGCAGCGCAATTCATAACCAATATTCTTGCTGCTGATAGTGATGCGGAGGCCTCGTTGTTTGAATCGGCCTCCGAGCTCGACTTTGACTTTACGCGCGAGGTCCACTTCCGCGAAACGAATATGGCCGTGGTCATCCAACTCCACGTCCTGGAGTTCCTTCAACTCATTCGGGTCCAACTTTTCGATGAGTCCTTCGGCGAGAACCGCAATTCCGTAATGACGGCCCATCGCGCGACGTTTAATGATCGCGCCCTCGATGATGTCGCAGATTCTGGCGAAAGGAACCGTCTTCTGCTCGAACTCCTCGCGAATTAATGTGAGCGTCGCTCCCGCAGCTTTGCCGATTCCGAGCGCAAGATGCCCTGCCTGACGGCCCATCGCTACAACGATATACCATCGTCGTGTCGCGTGGGCATCTTCCATCAAATTTTGCACGAGTTCCACACCGACGTGACGCGCGGTCTGAAACCCGAAAGTTGGGATATGTGCGGGCAGCGGCAAATCATTATCAATTGTTTTTGGCACATGAACCGTGCGAATGTCCGAGCGAGCCGCGACAGTACTCGATGACAATGCCGTGTCATCCCCGCCGATAGTGACGAGATGCGTGACGCTCAGTGCCTTGAGCGTCTCGACGACCGCAGTCATCGTTTCCTCCGATTTGGTCGGGTTTTCGCGCGCTGTGCCGAGAACCGAACCGCCGCGTAGATGAATACGCGATACATCGTCAATAGAGAGCGGCCGCACGTGCGAAGTTTCGCGTCTGAGCAGCCATTTGAAGCCGTCCTCAATCCCGACCACTTCAAAACCTTCGTCAATTGCTTTGATTGTCGCCGCAGAGATGACTGAGTTGATGCCGGGAGCAGGACCACCGCCGACAAGTATTGCCAATTTTTTCGCCGACATTTCAGATACTCCTGACTCGATGAGGGAGAGGTGAATTAAGATGGGATTGTACTCAAGTTAATTTTGTTTGACCAGTGGGTCAGTTTCATAAATAACTCATCTTTTAGATTTCTCTTTTCTATCTTCTCACTGCCTATTTACTCACCCACTTGTGTGCCAGACGAGCAGTAAGGTATGATGCCTTCCATCGTGCCTCAATCTAATAGGTCACGAAGTTGTCTACTCGCATCTTTCGTTGTTCACTATTGATTAATCACATCCCGTCACTCCAATTCGATGAGTGACATTCTCGATTGGCAGGAGCCTGCTTATGAACACTCGCAGAGAAGTAACTGTAGGTATTGGTGGGGCTGCCGGCGACGGACTCGACAAGACGGGTGACACGATTGCCAAGACGTGCAGCCGCCTGGGACTCTACCTGAACGCCTACAACAGCTATCAATCGGTTATCCGCGGCGGCCACATATGGCTGCGCGTGCGTATCTCAGAACAGAAAATCTACTCGCACGGCGATCACTTGAACGTCCTGATTGCGCTTAATCAAGACGCTATCGAGCGCCACGCCCGCGAAGTCGCTTCGGGCGGCGCGATCATTTACAACTCAGACAAGCTCAAAGTCGATCCCGTGCTCATCGGCGACAACGTGCTGACAGCTCCCATGCCCGTCGCTGAGCTGATAAAACCTATGGGCAAACTTCCAGCCATCATGCAGAACACCGTCTCAATGGGCGCGATGCTCTATCTGCTCAACCTTGAATTTGAGATGGCGGCCGAGGTACTTGCCGATACCTTCAAGCATAAAGGCGATGCCGTCGTCGAGCAGAATGTGAATATCGCTCGCGCCGGTTACGATTATGCGAAAGAGAAATTCGTCCCTCTCGGCTACGAATGGGACTTCACACGCGTCCGTCGTCCGTTCGTAACCGGCAATGAATGCTTTGCGATCGGAGCCGTCGCTGCCGGATGCAAGTTTTATTCGGCATACCCCATGACGCCGGCATCTTCGATCCTCCACTGGATGGCCAATCACGGCGCGAAATGTGGAGTCTTGGTCAAACAATGCGAAGACGAACTGTCGGTCGTCAATATGGCCATTGGCGCTGGACACGCTGGTGTACGCGCGATGTGCGGCACATCAGGCGGCGGTTTCGCTCTGATGACCGAAGCCATAGGCATGGCCGGTATGATCGAAGCGCCGGTCGTGGTCATCGCAGTGCAACGCGGCGGCCCATCCACCGGCATTCCCACCAAGACCGAACAAGCCGATCTCAATCAAGTCTACGGCGCATCGCAGGGCGACTATCCGCGCGTCATCATTGCCCCGACAGATACGACTGATTGTTACTTCACTGCGGTCGAGGCGCACAACCTGGCGGATAAGTATCAGCTGCCGGTAACGATCATCTCTGACCTCCTGCTCTCAGAGCATCCCGAGACAGTCGAGGCCGACGCCTTTCACCACGACGTACCCATCGAGCGCGGCGAGATTATCAGCGAGTGGCCCGATGGTGAGAAGGGGCAGTTCAAGCGATACGCCTTCACCAGGTCCGGCATCTCGCCCCGCGCTCTGCCCGGCACCGCAGGCGGAATGTATGTAGCGGCGACCGACGAACACGACGAAGAAGGCGTTGTCATCAGCGACGTCTTCACCGCACCGCCCGTGCGACGCAAGATTCAGGAGAAACGCATGCGCAAGATGGAAGCGGTGTTGGGCGAGCTTCAACCGCCGCAACTGGAAGGGCCGGCTGATGCTGAGCTCACGTTGGTCGGCTGGGGCTCGACCAAAGGCGTGATCCACGAAGCGATTACGATGCTGGCCGAACAAGGCATCAGCGCAAATCACCTGCAGATCAAATACCTGCACCCATTCCACACAAAAGAGGTCAGTGAGATCTTAGGCAAGTGCAAACGCACGATTTGCGTCGAGGTCAACTTTACGGGTCAGTTCGCGAGACATCTGCGCGCCGAAACCGGCTACAGTGTTAACGACCTGGTCTTGAAATACGACGGCGAGCCGTTCGAACCGCATCACATCGTTGAGGAGGTGCGCGCGATCATAGAAGGCAAACCTCGCTCGACCGATGTTTCATTGGATGAGGCCCGCGAGATAGCCTATCACTATATCCGTGTGCATCTGGCCGACAAGGTACGGCCGGCGAATCTTGAGCAAGTGGATGGTGATGATGAGCGGATGTGGCTGGTAGAGTTGGCCGGGCGCGAGAGCGGCGAGAAAGAAGGCGAATTGCGGATTGGTGTGGAGACCGGCTCGGTCTATTCGTGGGAGCCGAAAAAGGTCCTGAGTGCCGGCGCAGGATCTGATTAGTATCTGTGCCTCAACAACAGCAACCTGAAAGGTTGCTGTACATTTACTGATGAGTCGCTCATGTCGCGAGCGACGACCTGAAACAATGACAACTACCGGGAGCGCAAGCGCTCCCGGTAGTGACAGAGGAGAGACAACAATGGCAGCAGTGATAGAACTCCCGATCTCAACTTACGAAAGCGTCGTTGATCCAGACTGGTGTCCGGGCTGTGGTGATTTCGGTGTGCTGCGCGCGCTCGAAATCGCGGCAGGCAAGCTCGGCATCCAACCTAAAGACCTGATGGTTGTTTCCGGCATAGGTTGTTCATCGAACCTGCCGGGTTTCATCCACACTTACGGCGTGCACAGCCTGCACGGGCGCGCGGTGGCGGTCGCGTCGGGCATCAAACTGGCCAATCACGGTTTGAAGGTAGTGATCACCGGCGGGGACGGTGATGGGTATGGCATCGGGATCGGGCATTTCATTCACGCAATGCGGCGCAATCTCGATCTGACTTACATCGTCATGAACAATCAGATCTACGGGTTGACGACAGGACAGGCCTCTCCCACGACGATGAAAGAGATGCGCACAAAATCCACTCCTCAGGGCAATCTGGAATCGCCGATCAATCCTGTGGCGCTGGCGCTCGTCTCGGGCGCCACCTACGTTTCGCGCGGCTATTCGGGTGAGAACAAACATCTCGCCGATTTGATCGCCGGCGCGATCGAGCATCACGGGTTTTCGCTCGTCGATGTCTTCAGCCCGTGCGTGACTTACAACAAGGTCAACACCTACGAATTCTTCCGTAAGCGCGTTTACAAGCTTGAAGGAGAAGACGGCTACGACACGGCCAATGGCGAAGTGGCACTGCAGAGGTCATTCGAGTGGGGCGACCGCATTCCTATTGGAGTGTTCTATCGCGATGTGCAGCCGACTTATGATGACAGCGAACCGGCGCTGCACAACGGCCCGCTGGTGCAGCAGCAGATGGGGATGAGTAAAGAGTTATTTGATGAGTTGATGGAAGAGTTCATGTGAAGAACAGACTGGGGGACTGGGCGACTGGGCGACGGGGCGACGGGGCGACGGAAGAGTTTTTCATTTTCCATTTTCCATTTTCCATTTTCCATTTGTCATTGATCGAGCCGCGCAATGTGATGGAAAATGGAAAATGACAGATATCAAATGGAAAATGGAAAATGAAAAACTCTTCCGTCGCCCCGTCGCCCCGTCGCCTAGTCGCCCCGTCGCCCAGTCCCCCAGTCCCCCAGTCCCCCGCTCTACCTTCCATTCAGGCACTTTTCAATCCACGCAAACTCACGCCGCATCTTGTCGATTTGATAACTCGGTATGGTCAGGCCGTGGCCCTGATCCGGGTAGATCACAAGCTGTGTAGTCACGCCCAGTCGTTTGAGTGTGCGATAGGTTTCCTGTGACTGACCGACCGGCACACGCTCGTCCTTTTCACCGTGAAAAATCAAGGTCGGTGTCTTGACCCTGGCCAGGTAAGTCAATGGTGATTGTTCATCGAACGTCTTTCGCGCTTCCCACGGTGTGCCGCCATGCAAGCGCTCGCGCTGCGCGACGATGTCGGCAGTCCCCCAGTACGAAACGGCATTCGATAACCCGGCGCCATATGCTGCGCATTTGAAACGATTCGTCTGGCCTATCAGCCATGCGCTCAGATACCCGCCGTAACTCCATCCCGCAACTGCAAGCCTGTTTTCATCAGCAATACCGCGCTTGATCAGATCGTCAATGCCGCTCAGGAGATCTTCGTAATCAACTTTTCCGGCGAGTTTCGCGTTTGCCTGCGCGAATTTTGCGCCGTAATTCGCCGAGCCGCGAAAGTTCGGCATAAACACCACGTAACCATGTGCCGCATAAATCTGTGGGAACGCGCCCCAGCTTGCATTGAAGCCTCTGACATATGCGCTTTCCGGCCCACCGTGAATGTAGGTCACAAGCGGATAGCGTTTGCCCGTTTGATAACCTACCGGATAAACCAGCAGACCCTCGATCTCCGTGCCGTCATTCGATCTCCATTTGACCGCTTCGACCTGACCGAGCGCGAACTGTTCGATTTGTGGGTTGAGGTGTGTCAGAAAAACCGGGACCATAATGCGCGCGCTCAGGTACGCGACTTCAGTCGAGAGCCGCGGGTTTTCGTGAACAAAGGCGATGTTCATGGCGTCGAGGGTCGCAGAGAAGTTCGTCGTCACACCTTCATCACGGGTTAACGCCAGCGGTTTTTGATCGAACACACTCATCGTGTAGATACGAGAGTTAACGCCTACCCCTGCAAGAATGACGAACCGCAGACTGTCGAAGACCCAGCGGTAACTTGTGATATAACCGTCGAAGTTCTTCCCCAGCACGCGCGGCTCGCCCCCCGAGCGGGAAACCACGTGAATCCGTAGCGGCCCGACGTTCGGGTCTTCATCGGAGTGGGCGAGGAAGGCGATCCATCGGCCATCCGGTGAGAAGCGCGGCTCCGATTCAGCGCCATTGCCCTCGGTTATCTGCCGCGCGCCCGCAGTGTCATAAGGCGCGGCTTTCAAATCCGTTGGGACGACAAAGACTTCAGTCGTGTGATTGTCCAGCAGCTTCGGCGTCGCTCGGGCGGTGAAAACGATCTGCGAACTGTCCTGCGACCAGTTGAAAGAGACGATATGGCGTGAGCCTCTGGTCAATTGTTTTACCTCATTTGTTTTGACATCGACGATCCAGAGTTGCGCAGAGAGGTGATCCTCATCAACGACCAGCGGCGGCTTCGTCTTAAGCTTCTCTCGCGGCTCTTCAGCGATGATGGCGATTGACTGGCCATCAGGCGACCACTCGAAACTTCGTATCGCAGATTTGAATGAAGTCAGTTTCGTTGGCTCTCCCCCTTGAGTGTTGAGGAGAAAGATTTGCCCGCCGGATGATGAAGAGGAAAGAGGGTCTCTGACGTCATTCGCCCTCTCAGATAGAAAGGCTATACGACGTCCATCCGTGGACCAGCGTGGATGATCATCCCGCCCTGGATGTGAGGTCAAACGGATCGCAGGTTCGCGCGTGTCGTAGGCAAGCCAGATGTCTGAATTGAACCGGTCGCTTTCGCGATCCCAGGAAGTCACGACGAAAGAGACGCGGCGACCATCGGGCGAAATCTGCGCATCACTTGCCCGGTTGAGGCCAACGACATCCTCAACAGTCATTGGGCGTTTTGAGAGCGAGAATGCAATGACAACTAACGAACAAGATAAGAGCGAAACAAACAAGAAACGGAAACGGATGGTCACAGTTCTCCTCGATCTATCTGCCATGCAAAATCTTTCCGGATTTGATTCCGTTGTGCATACCACGTTCGATCACGACCTGCCCATTAACGATCACGTAATCGATACCAACCGGAAATTGTTTAGGTTCCTGAAATGTCGCGCGGTCAATCACAGTCCTTTCATCGAAGATCACCAAATCCGCCGCCATTCCCGGTCGCAATAACCCGCGATCCCATAGGTTGAAGGTCTGAGCGGGCAGAGAGGTCATTTTGCGGACCGCTTCTTCCAGGCCGAGCAGTTTTTTCTCGCGAACATAGATTCCAAGCACACGCGCGTTGTTGCCAAAGCCACGCGGATGCGGAATGCTCGCGCTGCCCGGCTCGATCACCCCGGCATCGGATGCGACCATCGTGAATGGCTGCTTGAAAATTCTCTCGACATCTCCTTCAGACATCTTGTGTAACACCATTTGCGCGCCTCCGGCCTGCAGGATGTCGATTATCTGCTCAGCTTGAGAATTGGCATCGCTCTTGTTCTTCACCATCTTCGTGACCTCAGCGATGTTTTTGCCATTGAAAGTCTGATTGGTCTGATGATTGGCTACAAAAGCGAAGGCGAAATCCCGAAACCCCTGCGCCTTTGCCTTATCGATCAATTCGCGACGGACACGCTCGCGTGTTGCCGCATCCTGCAATTTTTCTTTCGCTTTCTCCGAACCGCCTTCAAAAAGCCAGGATGGAAAGAGAATGCCGATACCTGTACTTCCCGCCGGATAAAGGTATTGATCAACTGTTACCTGCAATCCGCGCGCGCGGGCATCTTCGACCATCTTGATCGTACTCACGCTCGCGCCCCAGCGTTTCTTGCTTGAAATTTTGAAATGTGAGATTTCGACCGGACATCCGGCTTTCTCGCCGATCTCGATTGATTCTCTGATAGATTTCTCGACGAACTCGCCTTCGTCACGCATATGCGTCGCGTAAACTCCACCGTGTCGCGCCGCAACTTTCGCAAGTTCGACAATCTCGTCAGTCTTCGCATAGGTGCCGGGGATGTATTCGAGACCGGTCGATAAACCGACGGCTCCGTCGCGCATCGCCTTATCAACCAGCCCAAGCATCTTTTCTAATTCTTCCGGGGTTGGTGGGCGGTCAAAATCACCGTTCATTCCAGCACGACGAACGGTATTGTGGCCCACGAGCGAAGCGATGTTGATCGAGATACCGGTCTTTTCAAGCTCTGCAAACCATTCGCCTAAATTCGAGGCTGATCCGCCGCAATTACCAGTGACAACCGAAATCACACCCATACGCAGGAAGTTTTCTGCAGCAGGAAGTCTGCCGATATTGCTCTCGATGTGCGTGTGAACGTCAATGAAACCGGGCGTGACGATCAGACCTTTTGCGTCAATTGTTCTCGCAGCGCGCGTCGTTTCAACCTTGCCGATTTCGACTATGCGTCCGTCTTTGATTGCGATGTCGGCTTCGAACCAGGGATTGCCTGTGCCGTCGACGACGTGGCCCCGAGAGATGATCAGATCGAAATCGGTAGCCGACGATACCTCGTGATGATTAACGGAAGACAGCATCGGGACTGTGATCAGAGTGAAGAGAAGGAGAATGATTCTTTGCATGCTATCCTGATTTGGGAGAATTGTTTATTTTGAACCGCCAAGGCGCCAAGCGCGCCAAGCAAAGATACTATAAAGCTCAACAATTTTGATACCATCTTGGCGTCCTTGGCGCCTTGGCGGTTATTATTCGAGAAAATGAATACTCACTTGATTGGCTTTTGTTCTAAGGCTATGATGCCGCGCGATCATGTCGACCCTCTATCGCTCGAACCCAGCAAGTTTTAGTTGCAAGGAGGCATTAATGAAGAGACCAACGGCTTCTCTCATATTTGCTCTGTTCATATTCAGTCTCGCTTTCGCCGCCCCTGCCGAAAAGCGCATGACGATTGAAGACAGTCTGGCAATCAAGCAGGTCGGCGCTCCCCAACTCTCACCTGATGGAAAGTTTATCGCTTACACTATTTCAGAATGGAACAAGAAAGAAAATCGCCGCGTTTCCCATGTCTGGTTTGCCTCCACGGAAGGCGGACGTTCAACGAGGTTGACCAATGGCGAGAAGGGCGAATCCTCGCCACAATGGTCACCTGACGGCGCGCTCATAGCTTTCCTGGCTGAGCGCGATAAAGGGACGCAGATCTGGATTATCCCCGTTTACGGAGGTGAGTCCGAAAGACTGACCTCGGAAGAGAATAATATTCAATCATTCCGTTGGTCTCCGGATGGCAAATCCATTGCCTTCGTGACACGCGATGTGCCGCATGACAAAGCTGAACGTGAGAAGAAGAAGAAGGATAAGTTCGACACGATCGTCGTTGACGCAGACTTCACCTATTCGCATCTGTGGAAAATCAATGTCGAGACGAGAGATAAGAAACGTCTGACAGAAGGCAACTTCACTGCCAGCAACCCGCAATGGTCTCCCGACGGTAAATCGATCACTTTCGTCATGTCACGCAGCGGCACGCAGGAAAGCAGCTTTATTGACATCTCTGAAGACCGCAACACTGACATTTACGTAATTCCAGCCGGAGGCGGGACGCCGCGCCAGTTGACGACGAACCCGGCGGCTGACACCAATCCCCAATGGTCTCCTGACGGCAAATGGATTGCTTACGTAGCAAATTCTGAGCCGAAATCCTGGGCGGCCCGCAATGATGTGATGTTGATCTCCCCTGAAGGCGGCACACCACGCAATCTGACCAAAGACTTCTTCGAATCGGCCAGCTCCTCCATGAATTGGTCGCCCGATAGCAAGACCATATTCTTCACGAGCGGCGTTGGGTTTTACACACACATCTTCAAAATTTCCAGCGATGGCGGTAAAGTGACTCAGATTACACGCGAGCATCGCAATTATGGTCCATTCGATATCTCCGGCTATTCGCCGAAACTGACGCCCGGTACTCCTCCATTCAATTCCAACGAACCCGCTTACACCCCTAATTGGAAGATTGCATACGCTGTCACCGACAGTCTCACGCCTGAGGATATATGGATTGCACCATTGAACAAAATTGAAGAAGCCAAAAAGGTCACCTGGGTCAATCCGGAGATCCGAGATTTTACGCTCGCCGAAACAAATGTACTCAAGTGGAAAGGACCGGATAATCTCGATATCGAGGGGCTGCTCGTCAAACCGCTCGGATACGAAGAAGGTAAACGCTATCCCCTGATCCTGCAGATTCACGGCGGGCCTTATGCCCGCTTCTCCGACACATTCAACACCCGCGCCCAGATCTGGGCAGCGAATGGTTATGCTGTATTGATGCCCAATCCACGCGGATCGACGGGATATGGTCACAAGTTCACGATTGCAAACATCGGTGATTGGGGCGGCAAGGATTTTAAAGACATCATGGCCGGGGTTGATGTCCTGATAGCTAAAGGTATTGCTGACCCTGAAAAGCTTGTCGTGATGGGCGGAAGCTATGGAGGGTTTATGACTTTCTGGACCATCACACAGACCGATCGCTTCAAAGCCGCTATCGGTCACGCGGGCATCAGCGACTGGTATAGTTTCCACGGTCAGAGCGATGTACCCGGATTGATGGAGTATGGTTTTGCCGGACAGCCCTGGACTTCGACCGAAAACTATCGCAAGTATTCACCGATGACTTACGTCGATCGTGTAAAAACGCCAATAATGATTACACATGGCGAACGTGATCTGCGTGTTCCCATTGCACAGGCCGAACAGTATTACCGGGCACTCAAGAAACGCAGTGTAGAAGTCATCTTCCTGCGCTTTCCGCGTGAGGGACATGGCATTCAGGAACCGAACCACATAATCGATCTCGTCACACGCCAGCTTGAATGGTTCGACTCACATCTCGGCATAAAACGTACCAAGCCTGTCGAGACAAAATCAGTAGCACAAACGGAAAACAAAAAGTGAAAGGGGAATAGAAGAACCATGGATTTGGTCTGCGGCTGATCCGTGGTTAATTCCTTTTACAACCGGCTATGAATCGTGACTCTTTGAAGCGTGAGTTATACGCCGAATTTCTCGGCACGTTTGTCCTTATTGCCTTCGGCACAGGCGTCGTTGCGCAAGTCATTCTGAGCAATCAACAAAACGGCACTTACCTTTCGATCAACATCGCCTGGGGGTTTGCGGTAACGATGGGAATTTACGTCGCGGGCGGCGTGACGGGCGCGCATCTCAACCCGGCCGTCACGCTGGCGCTTGCTGGGCGTCGCGGATTTGCATGGTCAAAGGTGTTTCCCTATTGGCTGGCGCAAATCGCTGGAGCATTTACCGGCGCAGCAGTGGTCTTTATCGTCTATCGTGAGGCTTTCAATGCATTCGACCACGGGTCGCGCGTGGTTCTGGGTGAGAAAGGCACTGCCGGAATCTTCGCTACTTACCCACAGCCTTTCCTTTCAATCCTTGGCGGGTTGGTTGATCAAATCGTCGGGACGGCGATTTTGTTGCTCGTGATCATGGCGATCGGCGATACGCGAAATAATGCCGCCGGCAATCTGGGGCCGATTGCCGTGGGATTTCTGGTGATGGCGGTTGGAATGGCTTTCGGCTTCAATGCCGGTTACGCAGTCAATCCGGCGCGCGACCTGGGACCGCGATTGTTTACGGCAGTTGCGGGATGGGGAACGGAAGTTTTTCGCGCGGGCAATTACTGGTTCTGGGTCCCAATTGCCGGACCACTCGTTGGCGGACCATTGGGCGCACTTGTTTACGATGCCTTGGTTGGCAAACATTTCCCAGATGAGAATACGAAACAAACGAAATGAACCTTAGTGGGTTGGTACGCTGGCTAAGGCCTAAGGGGCGCTACTTCCCACGCCCCTGACGCAACCGCATGTCAGAGCGAAGAAGGTCCAGGTCGCCGCCGTATCTCTCTTCTATGTCGCGCACCAATCGATGCTCCTTCTGACCAGACTTGAGGCGTTTATTTATGACATGGAATACACTGGCACGCCCTGAACTCGGTCTGATGAGTTTGCCTCCGTAGTCTAAATACCCGACGATAAGATATTCTTCTTTCGGAATGTAGACGACACCTTCAGTACTGACTTCTCTTACCACAGCGACACCGTCAACATTTATTACGCCGCCCTGCTCAACCAAAAGGCTCTCCGAAGGAAGTAAAGGAAGAAATCGGCTAGGCAATTCAAAAGGTGGTGACTCGTCACTTACCTTGCCTTGCTGGTGCAAAGTTTCCAATATTTCAACCTTGTACCACGTCTCAATATCAGCACTGGGTATTTCAGGAACGAGTACGTAAACTGTAGTCTCTTTGTCTATGACTTTAACTCGCAACAAGCCGTAATCGCGCAATAACTCTTCTAAAGACAGTTCAGGAGTCGGTAGAGCAATACCTCCGGGAAGTATGACCTCCTTCTTACCCTGTTTTTTCGCGCTCTCAATATCCTCGCGATAGTAATCTCGCAAAATTCTTTCATATTTGGCGCGCTTTGTGTCGGCGGCTGTCTGCTGCCGAGACGCGCTCGTTGTCGCCTTCCACAGCAACGCGCCGCCGCTCAACAGGGCCAATCCTAATGCGAGACAGAGAATGACCTTCATACTTCGATGCTCTCTACAAACTAAGTGACAGACGGTTCAATTGTGAACCTTCGGTGAGCAGGCTTGACGCATCAAACAGGATGTCAAACCAATCCGCCGAAGGCTAACAAACAAGCGAAAATGGGCCCCTTTCGCTTGTTTCGTCTATTTTCGCATGTTTCGTATTCTCTCACTGTTCAGGTCTGGCCCTTGTCCAAGCTTTTGGTGAGCGTATCGGATGCTGTTTGTCGTGGCACGCTGATCACTGCCTGCACACGCTGGCCTGTGCGCGAGACTTTGAGGTTGTTGAGCATCACCATCACCGCCGGATCGTCGGCCTTCCTGAGCTTCGCAAACAAAAGCGCGGCGTGCGCCAGATCGACAATAGCTCGCGCCTCCTGCTCATTGCTCGTAAAGCCTACGACATTGAGCTGAGCAACCTTATCAACTTCTAAAATCATGCTCAAAGAAGTCAGATGTTGTAATGGCCCCAAAGCTCGGCTCACGCTCACAGCTTCGAGAATTGCAAGCGCGGCATTGTCAACTTCCTTTATCCCCGAAGGGATGATGATCCGATAGTTGGCAAGAGTGCCGTCGGAATTGATGGAGCCGGCGACTCCTACTTTCAATTTCCCATCGGGAATGACGAGTTTCCCTGCCTTTTTTGCGTCGTAGAGCTGTTGAATCTGATCCTTGATCGGCGCAGTATTGATCTTGCCGAATCCGCCGGGATAAACATCATTCTTGGGCGGCGGGGTTGGCGTTGGCGCCGGCGCCGTTTTTATCGACACTTCTGCTTTGGCTAAATCTTCAACCTCACGCTTTCTAGCCTCTTCCCTCTCGCGTTCAAGTCGATCCCGCTCACGCTTGAGACGGGCTGCTTCCAAACGAGCGAGCCGCTTCTCCTCTTTCTTGACCTCATCAATAGAAGCCATCTTGTCTGGTGGGCGGAATCCGAGGTATCCGGGTGGATAGGTCAACCGCTTGTTGAAACTGATGAGAATCGTCCGGTCATACTCTTCATCAACAAATTCTACTCCTCTCAGTCCCATTGCGAGGCTTATAAGCGACGCAGCACGATAGACGATATAGATTCCCGCATGAAGCGTCAGAGAAAATAGAAGCGCAAGCATCAGCTTGCCGCTACGTTTTGGATATTCGACCAAAGTAATCATCTTTTTACCCGCCAGCCTACAGCTCTGACCAAAGGGTCTTACAAACCTAACTACCGACTACCAACTACTGACTACCGACTACCGACTCAATCTGTTCAACTAAATCTTACGCTGGTTATCCCGATCTCGAGTGCAGATTATATTTGAATGGAGGTTAAGAGGAAACCGTGGAGCAGTTTTGAAAATTGAAGAGGCGAGAATTAGCAGGAAGTTAGCGCTTAACGACCGGTCTCTAATTGCTGTTTAAGCGCAATGGCATCACGATTTTGCGGATCGATCTCGAGAGCCTGTCTGGAATGAGCCAGGGCGAGTGCGCGATCACCTCGCGCGAGATATAAACGTCCCAGCGCGATATGAGCTTCGATCAGACGGGGATTATAAGAAACAGAAGATTGGAGAGCGCTCATCGCGCTCTCCGTTTCGTTACGTCGGAAGAAAATGATTCCACGCAGAAAGTGTGCTTCGGCATTTGTCGACTCAGCTGAGAGTACGCCCTGCAAGAGGCTCATCGCTTCCGTGTCATTGTTCACCAGGATCAACTGTCGTGCGCGGTCAAGGCTCTTTCTTTGCGATATCTGCTGAGCTGTCGGACCTTTTGGAGCGGCCTGCTGCTTGCGCTCAAGCTTGTAAAATGCCGCGCGATTGAATTCCCACCTCAAACGTCCGAGGAGCGGAATTTGATCCGGCGCAACGGCCCACTTAGCATAATTATCGAGATGACGTTTAGCCTCGTTATCGGCTTGCGCAGCGTCGGCCTGCTGTCCGGTTGCACTCAGACATCTGGCAAGGAGGAAGAGCGCCTGGCCATCGCGCGGATTGGCTTTCACAGTGACGCTCAAGTGTTGGCCAGCCTCGCTATAATTTTGATTGCGCCAGAGCGCATAGCCATAGTTGAAACGATAGTGAGGATCGTTCGGGGCATTGGCGACAGCGCGACGCAGCATTTGCGAAGCATTGGCGTTATCACCTTTCGCCAACATCGCTACGCCTAGATTGTTGAAGACCTCGACCATTGGCATTATCTCGGCAAGTTTTCCGAAAGACGTCAACGATTCATTGAAGTCACTAACCCTGTAGGCTGAGATCCCGAGAAAAAACAGGCTCTCAGCATAATTCGGGTCATCCTTACCCAACTCCCTGAAGAGCTTGATTGCTTCAGCGTATTGACTCCGGCGATAGTTACAGAGGCCCAGTTCGTAGGTCGCCTGCGCGTAACGACCGGATCCACCCGCGCCTTCAAACTCCTGAATCGCCCGGCGCAGGAATCCTTCGCGCAACTTCAAATCTTGAGTTTGAACAGCCTTGACAAAGCTCTGATAAGCCCGAGGCGGGATGCTCGTGGCTTTGCGCGCCAGCTGATCCTTCGAGTAGGGCAATGATGGATTGCGCATGTAAACTATGTTCCAGGCAAGCTGTCCCTGCATTTCCTGCAAATCGGACAATGGGCCGCTGAAGTTGAAGACTTTGTTGCCGACCAGACGGCCTTCCTCTCTTTCGATCAGCCGCGCCTGGATTGCTATAGTCGTGTTCTCTTTTTCGCCGCCGATGTCGAACTCTCCAATGAGAGTTAGATTGGCTTGTGCAGTCTCAGCGACACGGATCATTGCAGCGCGTGTGAGCAGATCATTCGGGCTTAGCCCCAACTTTTCGAAAGCCAGGTTTCGTTCATCTGCGCTGATCACCACAAAACCCGGCACATCGAGCACATCAGCTATGAGGATCGCGAAGCTCTCGCGAATCCAGTTGTAGTCACCCAATTGCGATCTGTTCTCAAACGGCATGACCAGAATAATGTCCGCCGCCGAGGTTTTTGTCGAAAATCCGGTGAAGAAAAGACAAAGTAATATCAGACAAACAAATCTTATTTGTGATTCAACATATCTCATCAACTACGATCCTAAATTGAAAAGCCGCCCACCAATGCAAAACCCGACTAATGATCACATTAGCTATGCGATGAGGACGGACAGGTTGAAGTTTATGATTACAAAATCAAAATTCTCTCGTGGAGCGAGCATTATGATTTCACAAGCCAAAAAGTTTAGCACATTTGTGCTTCTTGTGCATTTTGCGGTGACCTTATTGCTTCGAATCGCTTCTCCTGAATCGTGAAGTGGTTGACGAACGGCGCCTCGATGAGTATTATCTGCGCTTCGTTAGACGGTCAGGGTTAAGATTATCGATTCTCTGACAGTCAGAAATTGCGTCCCGTTCGTCTAGCCCGGTCCAGGACACCGCCCTTTCACGGCGGCAACACGAGTTCAAATCTCGTACGGGACGCCATTTAGAATCACAGGTATACGGCGATAACGGTGCTTAGATTTTACGGGGTAAGTC
>JAKEHZ010000091.1 GCA_022614735.1 Acidobacteriota bacterium
AACTTCTCGCGCAGCGCTTCGTCCTGGATGCAGGCGGCCGATGTTCTCAATTCTTCTTCGAGCTCCTCTGTGTGACGAAACTCAAAGGTTTTTTCTTCCCCCCTACGCGACTGAAAGACGTATTTTCGATCGACCCGAAATTCAATGAAGGTCACCAGCGGCGCGCCCAGGATCGAGTTGATTTTGAATAAATATTCGCCACTGATCTTCTCCATCTGTTTTTTCCAGGTCTGATCGAGCACGGAGACGATCAGCTGTTTACGATAAAGCCTGAACGGTTCGCAAACATTTGCTACTCCCTCTCCTGCCGCAGCCCGCCAGGCAGCGAACACTGCCTGCTCACGCACCTCTTCATTGTCGCCCACCAGGCGAACCATTATCGGCAGCATTTTGAGCAGGCTATTCATAGCTACCTGTCATTCTCGTTTCTTTCGTATTCTCTTCTTGCCTTCGGCGCCTGCCGCGGCCGGTTGTTTGAAAGTATTGGTATGCGCGACGACCGGCCAGTATTTTCTGAAATCAAAATCCGGGCTGTTTTCGCGGTCATGACATACCAGGCAGCTCTCATTCTTCAGCGGTGTTTTGTAATTCCCGGCTGCCGGCGCTGCTACGTGCTCCGAGCCGGGCCCGTGACAAGATTCGCAATGCACGTTGGCGAATTGCGGCGTGGCTTTGATGTTGACAAAACCTTCCTTCTGAAATCCCAGCGAATGACAACCGACACACGCCGCGTCGAAGGCCCGGTGTTTTGTCTCGAGCGCTGCAAAGGCATGCGAGTGGAGTGACTTCTGCCAGATCGCATACTCCGCCACATGGCATGTGCCGCAAGTCTCGGAAAGCACGTAAGGAGAGGCCGGGTTCCTGGCTATATATGCCCTGGCCTCTTCTTCGGCCAACCTTATTTGCACCTGATCAAGCTCCTGTCGCGCCTGCCTGGTAATCTCGGCCATCTGCGGGTCATCGGGGATGATTTCATCCAACTCGACGTAACGCGCGGTGAAACGATCAACCACGCCTTCGGCATCTGTGTAAACACGCAACTCACCCAGGTGCTTAGTCTCTTTGGCGGCGTAAACGATCAATGCGTTGTTGACCTGCCGCGGATCTGGCACCAATCCGCGTTCCTCAGCCACAATAATGATATCGAGATCGTCATTCTGCCGCGCTAGCTTGCTGACTATTGGCATCGAAAGAAACCCGACAATGACCGTTACATCGGCCTTATCGCGGACTTCCGCAAGCGCAGCCTTTGCGGCGGCCAGCGGGTCTTCGATCACAAAACCGCTCCCGGCAACGGCGTCTTTCAGATTATCCGGCGCGATGTCGCTCAAGCCGATGAATGCAATTCGAACCGGTTTCTGCAATCGCTTTCCCGTAACGACTTTGATCAGGTAAGGCGCCGGGCTGATGCGCGTATTGTCGGCCGGCTTGATGTTCGCTGAGATCAAAGCCGATTTTTCAGGCTTCAGTTTTGCGTCCGGTTTCAGCAATGAACCTGCATAAGGCAGATCACGATAGGAAAGATTTACAATGTCCAGGCTCATCAGTTCGTTTGCGCGCACAATCCAGTCATTCATCAAACGCGCATCCTCACGTATATCATCCCTCGATTCGTTTGTATCATCGCTGAAGATGTAACCCGCATCGACTTGAAGGATGGCGGCATCAGGACTTCGTTTGCGAAATGCGTCGATGTATCCGGCGCGCCGCGCTACTCCGCCGAGCGGGTGAATCGGACAACCGCAGACCTCCAAATTGCCGTGAACAGTCGATGAAATGAAGAGCGCTATCGCGTAACCATCATCTTTGTCCAGACGATCTTTAAGCGTCCCTGAAGGCGCCGGCTTTTTCGCCAACGCTTCGCGATCTTTCCGCGATTTCTGCTGCGGTTTCGGCGTTTGCCTAAGCTTGAAAGCTTTTGACGCGCCGGCAGGCAGATTGATGATCAACGCAGAGAGCGCAAAAAGAGCGATGATGGCGAGTGAAAAGAATCGCTTTCGATTAGACATATCTAGCACTCTGTCTTGCAATTATGGGGGATGATAGTTTAGTCAAAAAGGCGGAGGGCGACAAGGTGGGCTTTTTTCGCTTTTTTGGCAATTTCATCTTCCGGATAACAGTTTCAACACGAAGGGTCAAAGGGTCAAAGGGTCAAAGAGGGATAAATGCTTGATTTTTTTCTTCTTTGACCCTTTGACCCTTTGACCCTTCGTGTTGAAACTGTTAACTAATCTCGACTTTCCATGAAACTTGCAGTTTTTTTCATTTGTTTCGTTTGTTTCGTATTCTCTCTTCAGTTATCTTGAATAGGCACTCCCAACGTAGATTGCCACGACAAACTCGGCCCGTACGATGTTTGTTTTCCCGAGATCAGCTCGTTATGTTGAATCGTTTTTACTCAATTTTTTTATTACTTCTTCTTCCGTTTTTCGATGGAGGCACACAAATAACGCCGCAGCAGCACGCTCAGCTGCGCGGGGCGATGGATCGCGGCGAATACTTCGTCGCCGAACAAAAGGTCATCGAGATGATGAACGCGTCACCTGATGCCTTCGAGCGTAACAACTATGATTATCTGCTGGCGCGATTGCAGCAGTGGCGCGGCGCCAATAGCGAAGCGATGGCGATGTTTCAGAGGGTTATTGCACGCAATTCGCCGCTCAGCTCTTATGCTCTCTGGCATCAAGCCGAGATCGAGCGCGCATCGGGTAATCTAAGCGAAGAACAGAAGCTGCTCCAGAAATTCACCTCACAATACAGTGATCATCTACTGCGTGATCGCGCGATACAGAGATTGAGCGAGAGTTACTTTGAAACAGCGAGCTACCAGGAGGTCATCAACACGCTCAGGATGTTGAGCGGACCTCGCCGCGATGCACTGGCCATGATCGGCGAAGCGCAGCTTGCGCTCGGGCAGACGGAGTCTGCGCGCTCATCATTTGAAGCCATTCTCTTAAACGGCTCGATGGATGATGCTTCGCTACGCGCTGTGACAGGGCTCGACCGCATCAGCGAGCAGATGTCACTGGCGCTGACCGAAGCCGAGCGATTGCGCCGCGCGCGTGTTTATCAATACAACCGGCACTTCCCCGAAGCCCGCAAACACTGGCTTATTCTCGCCAGCGATTTTCCACAAAGTCAAAGACGCACCGAGGTGTTGTTCCAGCTTGGCCGGAACTTTTTCCTCGAGGGCAAATTCGCCGAATCGATCAAGTGGTATAACCAGGTCCACGACGAGTTTCCGCAGACTGATGAAGGCGAGCAGGGGTATTACTACGTTGGGCACTGTTACCAGTATCTTAATGATGCCGACCGCGCCATTGCTCGTTACGAAGAATTTCTCAAAGCGTACCCCGAGAGCGAATATTTCGGTTATGCGCATCTCAATGCGATTGACACAATGCGGTCTGCCGGTCGTCCGGAAGAGGCGCTGAAGTGGGCCGCGCGCGCGCAGGCGCTTGTTAAAGAGCCCTTCATCGTCGTTACTGCGCGCTTCAACCAGGCGAAGATCCGCTTGAGCCAGCAGAATTATGCGGCCGCGCTCGCGGATTTCACCGATCTCAAATTGAAAAAGCTGAACGGTCGCGGTCTGACAGGGACAACAAACGCGCCTGAGGTCACGTATATGCGCGGATATTGCCTGGAAAAACTCGGGCGGTTTGAAGAAGCGATCAACGAATATCTATCGCTGGGTGAACTGCGCAACGGAGCGGCCGGCTATTATGGCCGGCGCGCCAGCGAGCGATTGCAGGCGCTGACCGCAAATTTACGCACGAAGAATCTGATCGATGCACGTCGCGATCAGTTTTTGGCCGAAGCTCGCGCCGCGCACGCAAACGGCAATGCGATTGCCGCAAAGAAAGCCGCCAATCAGGCCCTGAGGTTTACAATTGACGAGCCGACGCGCGACGAGATGCTGAAGATTTTGCGCTCGGCTTACGACAAGCTGCGAGGGTATCAACTACCAAACCTGACGATAGCGAATGTCGCACGCCCTTCGCCACTTGAGGCCGGAACGGCTCCCGCAACCGGCGCCACCCACCAGACGCTCGCCAGTGAATTGCTCTTTCTCGGTCTGTATAACGAAGGCGCAGCGGAATTGGCCGAGACCAACCCTTCGAGAGTGACACTTGTGTTTTACTGCGCGCGTGGGAATTGCGCGAATAGGACGGTTGAGTACTCCGAGCCGATCTTGAATTTACTCCCTGATGATTACAGGCTTGAGTTATTGCCCCGCGATTGGGCTGAAATCTTTTATCCGTTTCCCCACCGGTACGCGCTGGCTCGTCATGCGCTAACGCGCGGTATCGACCCGCGCTTCGTGCTCTCTATCGTGCGACAGGAGAGTCGCTACGATCCGAGGGTCAAAAGCGCGTCCGCAGCGCGAGGCATGATGCAGTTCATCAGTTTGACCGCAACTCAGATCGCCGCGCAACTGAAGATTAATGGTTTCGAGCAGAACGACCTTTACGACCCTGATATCGCTATTCTCTTCGGGTCGCAATATATGAATAACCTTTTCAGAGAGTTCGACTCACCGCAAGCAGTAGCTGCTGCTTATAACGGGAGCGAAGACTCGGTGCGGCGATGGCGGGCGCGGGCCGGAAGTTCAGAGGTTGACCG
>JAKEHZ010000092.1 GCA_022614735.1 Acidobacteriota bacterium
CCTTGCAGGGCGTCTGACGACGCCGCTTCCGGCTGAAGCCGGTACTACGAACTATTTCCATCGTTTCAGGGCGTCGCAAAGCGCCATGAATGACTCCTCAGCCTGAATCCCCTGCTACTTCTTCGGGAAATTTGGACTGCTCTTAACTTCGGCAATCTGCTGATTGTGGCGTATGTTGTGCAGCGGAATATAGATCAGCCACTGATAAGCATTGAGCGTACCGAAGACCGGAAACGGATGTTCGGCTGTGTGAGCTTTCAGTGGCAGCTGAGTCTCTTCGGTAAACTTGTATGTCTTCGCGCGCGCTTCCTTAAACTTTGCAATTAACTCAGTGCGCGATAGCTTGCCTGTTGGCACGATGTTCTCCGGCGCCTGAGCCCTGCCCTGGCGGTTGACCATTACTTTCTCAATAAACTCAGACTTCCCCTTCGTCTTTGTCTCCCATTCCGAATTGGTCTCGCTGGCCAGAGCCGCCTGAACCCTTGCGAAGAGCAGCCCTTCAGCCAGTAGAATGTGTTCAGCGACTTCGATAACCGACCATCTATCCGGCGCCGGCTTGAATTTCAATTGCTCATCGCTCAACTTCTCAAGCGCATCGAGCGTCTCCTGCTGCGAATCTTTCAGCCACTTGATCGTTTTTGCCCGTTCTTCTGCAGTCATAGTCGGTTCAGCTGCTGTTGAGATTGTGGTGCAAGAAATACAAATGCAGATCATGCAGACCAGCATGATCGCCCCTTTAAGCAATTTCACAATGATCCTCCCATTAAGTTAAGAAATCTATCGGAATTTTATCGTCGCGAAGTCTGTATATTCAACAATCGAAGTAAAACACGACGCACTTCATCAGGCCTTCTTTCGTTACCGCCCACCAGCATCAATTCAATCTGTCCATCCTGATCGATCACTATGTGCGTTGGAAAATTTGTTGCATTGAACTTGCTGATGATGATCTCTTCCGCATTTGGAATGATGTTGTAATCGAAAGGCATTATCTTCAAAAAGCTCCGCAAAGCAACCGGATTATCGTGCGATGGCGCGATGAAGACGACGTTCTTATCTTTGAATTCCGCCACCAGTTGATTGAGTTTCGGGATCTCTTTGCGGCAAGGCCCGCAGGCGATAAACCAGAGGTTGATCACAACGACTTTCCCCTGGAGCGCATTCGAATCGAACGTCTTGCCATCGATCGAAGTGACTCTGAACCGTGGTGACGGGCGTTTTGACATGGATGCTGTTCCGTTTGTGTCGTTCTTGTTGCCCGTCTTGAGCAGGTATTCGTCAAAACCTTCTAAACTGCCGCTTTTCTCTTTGTATCTGGCTTTCAATCGCTCCTCGGCTTCCTGTGAACCTCTTCGCCAGGCCTCAATAAAGGCTTTTTCGGCACGCGCCTCTTGTGACATCGCAATCCAGATTTTTGCTTCCAGCAGATGCGCCGCGTGTCCTGATTCATGCTCAAATGACTGCGCGACTTTGACGGCCGAGAGAGCCTTGTCATACTTCGTCTGCCGGAACGCCAGATCGGCGCTGGTTATATATGCCTCAAGGAGCATCGTCGAACTCTGTTTACCATTGATATCACCATATAAACGCAGCTTCCCTTCAATAAGGAGGTCTATTGCTCTTTCAATGAGCGGGGTTGCCCTGTCGTATTTTTGATATTGATTCTTATAAGCCTGCGCCAGATTGAAATGTGGCTGCGGGTTTTCGGGCTCGACCTTCATCCACTGCTCCGTGATGGTTTCTATCGCTGCAAGTGCGGCTCGCTGATCCTGCGCCATCACAGTTGAAGCATTGCGAGCAAACTCGGTCGACGGGTTCCGCTGAATGAATGAAAGCTTCATCCCGGCTATTTCGGCAGGCCCGGCGCCGGCAATCCCGAGATTTGCGATCTCAGATTCGTAATCTCGGATTGCCAGCCCCGTGTAATTCGATTCGGGAAACCTCTCGAATAATCGCCGGATAAGCTCTCGGCTCTTGTCTTCCCTGCCGAGCAAAAGATGCCCACCAGACAATGCGTAGAGCAACTCCGGTGATTCATTCTGCACACTGCTCAGCTTCTTGACATCGGAGTTGATCATACCTCCAGCCTTCTCGCCTTCGATTGCTGCGGCCATTGACCATTTCGCGCGATAGGCCGTGTAGTTATCCGGATAAAGTTCAGTCTCCTGTTTGAAAAATTCCTGATACCGTCCCGAACTGATTTTGCTTTCATAGGCGCCGCGCGCGGGTTTGCCATCACCGCGGTAGATTATCGTGGTCGTGTAGGCACTTTCATCCCATCCGCCATTGAGCGTGATGAAGTGAAAACTGATGGCGGAGAGGTTGTTGCGAATTTGAACCTGGTATTTGAAGCGCTTGCCTTCTTTTGTCATTTTCGCCGAAAGGCTCTCACCAAAACCTGGAAGTGTCAGGCGCGCGGCGATGTAGACATCATCCTCCGGAGTGAATTTGGCTCCGGGCGCGGCAGCGTCGTAGATAATCGTCAACATCTCACCCCAGCGAGGTCGTTCAGGCTCAAGCCGGGAAATTTGAGCGTTCGAATTGATGGTTAGAACAAAAAGAATTGAAATTAACAGAGAAACGAATTTAGCAGAGTGTTTCATCCAGTACTTCCTAACCGCAACGGCGCCAAGAATGCCAATCTGAGATCTCAAATTTGAAATTTGAGATTTCAGAATGGCGACCCTGGTGTATTGGCGGTGAATATTATCGCTTCTGTCCCAGTCCAAACTGGTCACCGCTGCGAACCGGTTTGCCATTGGCAAAAACGATTTCCAGCATTTTCTCACTATGCACCTTTTTGCCGGCTTCATCGGACAATGTAGCCACAATTTGTTTGGTCTTCACGTCAATTACTTCACCAGTCGACGGATAGGCATACTTCCCGTCAATGCTGAAGGTTATCCATCCGGGCTGATCACGAACTTTGATGCTCATCATCTGTTTGGGCGGCATCTGTGTAGCATCGAATATGTGCATCCTTTCATTAAACGCATCGCACAACCACAGTTCCTTTTCATCCGGCGTCAGCCCCACGCCGTGACTCGGACAGCCATGTCGTTTCACCGGGCCTTTTTGAAAACCATTGACTTCGACACGATGAAGCATCTTTCCGGTTCGAATGTCTCCAATCTCAAAACCCAACAACTCATTGACATTGACAAAACAGAGCGACAGGTTGCCGTTGACCGTGAACGGTCGAATTGAATTACCGAACGGCCCAACACGTTTGATGATTTCGTTCGTCTTTGTGTCAACCACAGGCAAGAGCGGTGATTTCAACCCGGCGAGGTAGGCGAATGAACCATCTCTCGAGCAGATCGTGTTATGCGCGCCGGAATTAGTCTCGATCTTTTTAATCACCTCACCCGTCAAAGCATTAACGACATGCCAGTGTGGTCCCTCAAATGATGGCACATACAATAGCTTGCCATCAGGCGACAAAGCCATACGGTCGCTTCCGCCTTCATACTCTTTCTCCCAAACCTTCTTTTCACTGAGGAGATCGAATGAGGCAACTCGCCTGGGGGTACTGAGATAGAGCTTACCTGTTTTTGCATTTGCTGCAATACCTTTAATGTTCTCCGCGGGCTTTCCTTCAGACAGCTCCCAGGTGGGAATCCGTTTGATCCGCTTGTGACCATCCTTGATGTCATAAACCAGGATGCCTACGCCACCGTATTCGATGTAATTGCGAATGCCCGGCGATGCAACATAGAGCAAATGTTTCTCTTCGACTGCGCCTTCTTGCTCTGATTGCATAAAAAGAAATAACAGAGCCAGCAGGCAGAGTAGGACAGCAGCGGGTCTGAATGTTTTCATAATCTCTCCAAAATTTTCAGACAAGGAAGGTAAAGGGAAAACGGAACAAACGGAACAAACATAAATATTTTCCGTTTGTTCCGTTATTTCCGTCTGTTCCGTTTTCCCTCTGTTCCGTTTCCCCTCTTCATTTCACTCAGAGCGTAAAATCCCGAGCGGTTTCTTGATCATCACATCCCAACTCGATAACACGCCAATTAACATGACCAGAAATGCCGACACCACCACACCGATCAAATTGACCGAAGGCACCATGCGCCAGGTGATTTTCAAAGCATACTCGCTGATCGCCCAGGTCAAGGCAATAGCCGCTGCCGATCCCAGCAAACCCGCGAGCAAACCGAGCACGCCGTATTCGACAATGATTGTATAGACGATCAGCTTCTTCTTCGCTCCCAGTGTTTTTAGAATCGCCGATTCGTAGAGCCGATGAAACTTTGTCATGGCAATCGAGCCGATCAGGATCAAGATGCCGCTGAGGAATACAAATCCTCCGACAAAACTCACCGCGAGCGAAATGTTGCGCACAATGCCGCGAGCGATTTCGATGATATCCTGGACGTCGACAAGTGAGACGTTCGGGTATCGGTCAACGAGTTCGCGTTGGAGCAGTGAGCGCTGATTCCCCCGTGTTGGACCTCTAATTGCACTAATGTACATTGCCGGAGCTTGTTCGAGTGCGCCCGGACGGAAGACGAAGAGAAATCCCGTTCGAGCATTACGCCAATCAACCCGGCGGATGCTCGTGACGCGCGCAGCAATCTTACGACCCTGAATGTCAAACGTCACCAGATCACCGACGTTCAGATTGAGTTCGGTATGCAATAGTTCTTCTATGGAGATTTCAGGCTCCGCGCTCGGCGTCGGGTCCCAGAAACTGCCTGAGAGAATCTTCTCGTATTCCTCAAGGTATGGGCGATAGGTCAAAATATATTCTCGTCCGAGCATGCCGCGATTTTCATTGGGTCTCGCGCGATCGAGATTGACATCGTTGCCATTGATACCGGCGATGCGAGCGCGGACGGTGGGGATGATCTGCGGCCTTGTTCCGGTGTACTTCGTAATGATCCCTTCGACTCCATTGCGCTGGTCTTTCTGGATGTCGATCAGATACAAATCTGCGCGCACCGCGTTGAGATCAATATTGAACTCGCTGTGCAGGTTGAGCTGCAACAATCGAACCGCGACAATGAAAAAGACACCCAGGCCAACCGCCAGCAAGATGATCCGCGTTTGATTTCCCGGGCGATAGAGGCTGTTGATTCCCTGCCGTAAAACGAAAGACGGGATGTGACGCAATCCTCGCAGAAATTTCATGAGCGCGGTCGCCGCGAAGTTGAGGACGATAGTCATCGCAGCAAGGCCGCCCAGAAAGATGCCGCCGATCCTGAGCGAACCTGCCTGCCAGCTCGCCAACGCCAGTAATCCGAGAACTACAATCACACCAGCGAAGATCTTCACCCAATCGAAACGAATTTTACTTTCCGCCGTCAGGCTGCGCAGCACCAGGCTCGGTTTGATCTGCCGAATTTCCAGCAATGGCACGAGTGAAAACAGCAAGGCAATCAAGAGGCCTATGCCGAGTCCCTGGAGCGATGCATGCCACGTCAAACCGAAGTCGACGTTGAATGGTATTCGACTGGCGAGGTATTTCGGCAACAAAGCGGCGGCGATTCGCGCCAGCAGCAACCCAAGCAGACTGCCCAACAGACCCAGCGTGAGAACCTGCGCAAGATAAGCGCCGAGGACCCTCAGATTCTTTCCGCCCAGACATTTCAAGATAGCAATTGTTTTCATCTTCTGTTGGATGAAGACCCGCGTGACGCTGGAAATACCGATCCCGCCGAGAACCAGGATGACAAGTCCGATGAGGCTGAGGTAGTCCTCAACCTGCGAGAGCGACTCGCTCAGACGATCCTGCGTGTAACGGAATGAGCGGACGTTGATCATTCGCTGCGACTTCAAACTGTCGCGCAATTGTTTGTGCAGAGTCTCCATCTCGGCTTCGCGAGTCTTGAACAAGACGCGATAGCGCGCGCGACTGCCGTATGTGGTCAAGCCTGCTGCTACCGCATCGTCGTAATCGATCATGACCCGCGGGCCCAGACTGAAAGCGTTCATCGTGTTGCCCGGCTCGCGTTCGATCACACCGCGAACCGTGAAATTGAGTTTACCGATCTTGACCTGATCTCCAACCTTCAGATCGAGCGAAGTAAGCAAACTTGATTTGACCAGCACGCCTCGGCCTTTGAGCAGATCGTGGGAAAACCGCAGTCCATCGGCGAGCACCATCTCACCATAAAACGGGAATTGCCGCTGTACGGCTTTCAATTCAACCATCTTCGGCGTAGCGATGATTTCATTCAGCGATCGTAACATCGTCGCCGTCTCCAGGACCTCGGTATGATCCTCGACCAGCGGCGAGTTGTAATAACTCTCGAGGATCGTTCTGGTTTCAGCGCTCCAGAGATTATTCGATGAAACCTGAATGTCCGCCGTCAGGAGCGCGCGTGCCTCACGGCCAACAGAAGCCTTGACGTTCTGAACGAGTGAACGAAGGCTGACTATAGAACCCACTCCAATGGCGATACAGATGAAGAAAAAAAGCAGCCGATGCCAGGAAGCGCGCATTTCGCGATAAGCAAGTTTAACGATGAACTTCATATTCAATTCACAGCGTGGACTTCAGACTGTGCCAAGATATCTTCCACAATCCTTCCATCGCTGAGCGTAATCTTGCGATCAGCCAGATCTGCAAGTCCATGATCGTGTGTTACGAGCAGGAGCGTCGTGCCGCGTTCGCGGTTCAGCTTCAGGAGCAACTCGAAGATATGCGCCCCATTCTTTGAATCGAGATTTCCCGTCGGTTCATCGGCCAGCAGGATTTGCGGGTCGTTAGCGAATGCGCGCGCAATGGCGACACGCTGTTGCTCGCCACCGGAGAGCTGCGAAGGATAATGGTGCCCTCGTTCGTGCAGTCCAACCTCGTCGAGCAGGGTTTGGGCCCGCACGCGCGCTCTGTCCAAACCCATTATCTCCATCGGCACTAGAATATTCTCATATGCCGTCAGCGATGGGATGAGATGAAACGATTGAAAGATGAAGCCGATGAGTTTTCCGCGAAGTTCGGCCAAACTATCTTCTCCCATTCTGGTAATATCGTGACCATCAAGCTTGATGTTGCCCGCGGTCGGAGCGTCAAGACCGGCGATCAAACCAAGCAAAGTCGATTTACCGCTGCCGGATGGACCGACAACCGAGACGAATTGCCCGTTCGGGACGTGTAGATCGAGAGAATGTAAAATTGTGAGTTGTTCCGTGCCACTCGTGACAACTTTGGAAACATTTGTCAGTCGAATCATGTTATCTTTAAATTGGTCTAAAAATTCTTGAGGATAGTCCCCGATAGCAATATGCACGTTGTCAAACGCAATTTCAAATCGCTTTGTTGTCATTTTCTTGTGCTCTTCGCAGCAGCCGCGATCGGAATCGGCTGCCAAAAATCCGACAAACCGGACGGTCAGGACGGGACTGCGGGAAAGAATAATGCGGAGAACAATACGAGACTGGTGTCCGCGCCAATCCCGACGCAGCGGGAGGATCTGCCTGCCATTGTCGCATTTGGCGATAGTCTGACGGCCGGATACGGTCTGACCGAGGAACAATCTTTCCCGGCTCTGTTGCAAGATAAGCTGGACGAGAAAGGTCACCGCTATCGCGTGATCAACGCTGGCGTCTCCGGTGACACATCCGCAGGGGGCGCTCGCAGAATAGACTGGGCGCTGCAGGAAAATGTCAAGTTTCTGATTTTAGAGCTTGGCGGTAACGATGGGCTGCGCGGCCAGCCGGTCTCCGAGATGAAAAAGAACCTGGCGCAAGTCATCGAGCGCGCACAATCCAGAGGCGTAATTGTAATCCTGGCCGGAATGGAGGCGCCGCCCAATATGGGCGAAGAGTACACAAAAGCATTTCGCCAGGCCTTCAGTGATCTCGCCAGTCAATATAAAGTCGAATTTATTCCCTTTGTGCTGGACGGCGTCGGCGGACGTGTCGAATTCAATCAGCCTGACGGCATTCATCCGAATGCAGAAGGGGAGAAGATTATGACGGAAAACGTCTGGCGCGTTTTAGAGCCATTGCTCGAGAAACGATGAGATTTTGTGAATACGAAACAGACGAAAATAACGAAACAAACGAAAGATTATCGGCTATTTCGTTTGTTTCGTTATTTTCGTCTGTTTCGTTATCTCTCTCTAACTTGCATTCCAGCGCATAATCATGGATATTTGATCTGAGTTGAGAGCGTCCCTGCAAATTAAAAAGGGGTTTTAACATCAACATATCATGGCGCTCTCGAATAGATAATATCTCCCCTTAGTACTAACAATCCCTCATTTCAGAATCTCCCCGAAAACTATAGGTTCGCGACGGGGCGAATCGAGTTTCTCGATCGCGCACCTTAAGCGTGTTTATGAGTTTAACGATGCTGTCATACCTCCGATTTTTGTTGAGCATTTTCTTGCTCACACATCTATTAGCAGGAGTGATTGTGCTAACAGCATTTGTGTGGGTGAGGATCGGCGTAACCATATTGCCCTCTGGACCGGCTCCAGCTGCGAGCGTGACACCGGTGCCGATTCCTACAATCATAGCGACCGGGACACCTGGTGTGACAATGGGACCGGCATCGCCTGCAACAACTGCTTCGCCGGTGCCACCCGACGCATCTCCATCGCCTGCAGCCGGAGACGTGGTCAAAATTATCATCCCGGTCCATGGGGTGCGCGCGCAGGATTTACGCGACACTTACAACGATGCGCGTTCGGCGGAGCGCGTTCACAATGCGATTGACATCATGGCGCCGCGCGGCACGCCGGTGCTCGCAACTGCCGATGGCGAGATCGCCAGGCTCTTCTCCAGCGAGCGCGGCGGCAACACGATTTACCAATTCAGCTCCGACAAGAGGCTCGTCTTCTACTACGCGCACCTGGATCGTTTTGCTGATGGAATGGTAGCAGGCCGTCGTGTGAGCCAGGGTGAGGTTATCGCTTATGTCGGCGACACGGGAAATGCAGTTGCGGGCAATTACCATCTGCATTTCTCAATCTGGGCCGTCACAGATCCGAATCGGTACTGGGACGGCGTCACCATCAACCCGTATCCGATTCTGCGCAATGCTCCCTGAAATGAAAAGACGCCCTGAAACAATGACAACTAGTGGGAGCGCCCTGGGAGCGTACGCGTCCCCGCGTGCTGGGTTTCCGGAAGGGGCTCCTTAC
>JAKEHZ010000093.1 GCA_022614735.1 Acidobacteriota bacterium
ACAACCACGTCTTTGAAGAGATTGCAGCCCTCTTCGCACTTGAGACAAAAAATCTCACCGGTATGGGAGAGCCCGCCCAGGTTCAATGCCATCGGGTCTCGGCCAATTTCTTCCCATTGCTTGGAGTCGAAGCGACTCTCGGCCGCACCTTCTCGCAAAAAGAAGACCTGCCCCAGATTGTGAAGAGAGAAGAGGCGCCGCATGGCGAGCAGGTCGTAATTTTAAGCTACAGTCTCTGGCAACAGCACTTCGGTGGCGATCCCGGGATCCTTGGGAAGACAATCCAGCTCGACCGTCAGGGCCATACCGTGATCGGGGTCTTACCGTCCGGCTTCCGGTTCATGGACCAGCCTGCGGATGTCTGGATCCCATTGGGACTGGACCCGGCGAAGGATTATCGCGCTATCTTCGGACGCTTCTTGTGGGTGCCCGCGCGGCTCAAAGCAGGTGTAACATTGCAACAGGCGCGTGAGGAATTGAGCTTAATTGCAGAACAGTTGCAACAGCAGCACCCGGTCTTCAACGCGGGATGGGACGCGAATATCGTGCCTCTGGACATGCAGGTAACGGGTGACATCCGGCGGACTCTGCTGGTTTTGCTCGGAGCGGTCGGTTTTGTTCTACTGATCGCTTGCGCCAACATTGCCAATCTGCGTTTGGTCCAGGCCGTAACCAGAGAGAAGGAGATCGCTACTCGCGCGTCGCTGGGCGCAAGTCGCCCCAGGCTCATTCGCCTGTTGCTGACCGAGAGTCTTGTGGTGGCGGTGCTGGGTGGCGCTCTCGGCCTGTTGCTGGCATTGTGGCTGGTAAAACTTCTCGTCGTGTTCGGCCCCAGGGACATTCCGCGCCTGTCCGAGATCAACCTGGATGGTAGTGTGCTCTGTTACACACTGCTCGCCTCGTTGATGGCCGGCGTTCTCTCCGGCCTTGCGCCCGCCTGGCAAGCTTCAAAGCTCGATCTCAATGAAGCGCTCAAAGAAGGTGGAAAGAGCGCGATGGCAGGCGCGCGTGGCAACCGGTTGCGCAGCGTGTTCATCGTCATGCAGTTCGCCCTAGCGCTCGTGTTACTCATCGGCGCGGGCTTGCTGATCAGGAGCTTTCTGCACCTGCAGGCGGTCAATCCTGGTTTCGATCAACAGAACTTGCTGACAATGCGTCTCGTCTTGCCATTGCCTGCTTACTCTGAGGAGAAAAGAAGGACCAGCTTCTTCGAGCAAGCGATCCAACGGATAGAGACTCTTCCCGGAGTGCAGTCTGTCAGCGCCGTCAATCATCTGCCATTCGATGGGCCGGGCATGAATACCTTCTTTATGATCGAGGGTCGCCACTCGCCGGACGCGATAGACAAACCCAGAGCCGATGTTCGCACAGTCAGCAGCAACTATTTCCGAACGATGAAGATTCAACTGCGGGTAGGCAGAGACTTCACTCAACGGGACGTCACTGATGATGATGCGAGAGTAGTTATCATCAACGAAACTATGGCGCGGCGCTTCTGGCCGAATGAGAATCCGCTGGGCAAGTGGATCAGAATCAACCGGCCGGATTATCCCCCAGATGAAATTGTCGGCGTTGTAAAAGATGTCAAAAATTCTGACTTCGAAACAGAGGCCATGCCTACGGTTTACTGGCCACATCACCGCTGGCCTTCCCCCTTCGCGACTGTCCTGGTGCGCGCGACGGTCGACCCGATGAGCTTGAATGCTGCTGTTACACGTGAGATTCGGGCGTTAGATCCCGAACAATCAATCGCCGACGTCCGCACGATGGAGCAAGTGCTCTTGTCCACTGTGGCGCAGCCACGCTTCAACACTTTGCTGCTCACCCTCTTCGCTGTCGTTGCGCTCGTGCTGGCTGCCATGGGAATCTATGGAATGATGTCGTTTGCAATTACGCAGCGTAAGCACGAAATCGGTATCCGCATGGCGCTGGGTGCGCAAACACGCGATGTGCTCAAACTTGTCATGATGCAGGGGATGACGCTCACACTCATCGGCATCGGCATCGGGCTGTCAGCATCCTATGCATTGACGCGAGTTCTGACGGGATTGCTCTTTGGAGTGAGGCCGACGGATCCGGCGACTTTTGTTGGCGTCACATCGTTGTTGGTTGCAGTGGCATCGCTGGCCTGTTACATCCCTGCGAGGCGCGCCACGAGGATGGATCCAACGTTAACGCTGAGAAGCGAATGATTAAGGTAATAGGGGAAAACGGAACAAACGGAAATAACGGAACAAACGGAAAAATCCTAGAGAATTTCCGTTTGTTCCGTTATTTCCGCCCTTTCTTGTTGACCCGTTTTCCCTCTTCAGCTTGGCATAGTGCCGTCCACGGCTAACTGGGGAGCTACCGGAGAACGCGATACAATGGAACTGACCACACCTCTTCAGCTTGTTGACGTTCCGTGGCGTAACCGTGGCAGAGTTGCTCGTCAGATCGTAGTTGCACTATCTGTCGAAGAGCTCCGTCGCATCCCCCCGGAGAGTCGTCATTGCCTGCGAGAAGCATTGAGTCTCGGCAATGCGCCCAGAAAGGACAAAGAATCGCTCAATAAAATCTTGACGGCTGAATTACTGGATAATATCCCGGCGAAGAATTTGGTGATGGTCGAATACCAGCAGGGGACCATTATCAAGGGGTCCGGAGATTTCGTGGGAAAGGTGAGATCGCAACTTGATCGCATTATCTTGCTCTCGATAGGCAGACGTCTGCTGCAGAGCCTCGCCCAGAGCGGTATGACGGTAACTATCGTGCCAAGCTCGAGGAAGAGTGAAGCGCGGCCTGACAACTATCGAGCAGCCATCGCCCGGGGTAAGGTGCTCAAGTGGAGAGATGAATCAGGAAAAGAGAGAGCGATCCGCGGCACTGGGGCCGGGTCGGACACAACCATCAGATTCAATTCGGACCAGACGATTATTGGGACGGCTGAGGCCTGGCAACAGCAACCGCCCGAAATTTGGCTGGGGCATGAATTGATCCACGCCGATGACTTTGCTTACGGAAGGATGGACCCGGTGCAAAAAGATGGGATCAGGAATTATGAACGTCAAGCTATCGGACTTCCACCATTTGATCAAAAGGAGTTCACCGAAAACAAGCTGAGAGCGGAGTGGAGCGAGCCACAACCGGCGCGTCCTCGATACTGAAGCGCGCGCTGTCATCCCGGCTTTTCGATAAACATCACTTTTCTGATCCTTTCTCGCATACGGTCGAGGAGATGAGCGATGGTATGAGGACTGAGATCGAAGACATTGGTCTGGGCAATCTCCAGAGGTGTGAACCCTTCCCGGAAATGTAGAAGGAAGATCAAGATATTACGCTCCCTATTTTTCCCGGTGATAGTGCGTCGCAGTATTTTGATCAGATCGCGTTCGGCCAGTTCGTCAGTGTAGGGGTTGAGCAACATCTCCGGCTCGACCAGGAGTTCCGTCAAAGGGCTGGGGTCTTCAAGTGATTCGGTCTCCACGTAACGTTTAAAGGAGAGTTGCCAGCGTAAGCTATCGATCGTCACACTGGTTGCGATGTGCATCAAGTAGACCTCGGCTTCGAGTTCCGTTTCTCCGCGAAAGCGCCGGAGTATTGAGCATTTATCTTTGAGAATCTTGAGATAGATTTCCTGTAGGAGCTCGGAGAGAACCCAATCAGGAGGCTGGGCCTCACCGCTGAAACGCCGGTAAGCCTGGCAAACACTAAGCATCAGGCTCTGATTGAATCGTTTGACGAATTCCTCCCAATACTGTTCATCCTCAAACCGTGAGGCGCAGAGGCCAAAGAGTCGATGGCTAGTGAGGACTTCTATCTGAGCGTTGGTCATTCTCTACCTGGTCCGATTATCACTCTCATCAACAATGGGGTTCGAGATGAGAATGTGCAACATCCGTATGCGCTGTGATCAATTTACTTACCCGGAGTTCGCAACATTGGGGCAGTGGGGTTTGACAATTTTACGGGGCTGAACAGGAAAGCTCAGAGGATCGACCTCTATCTTTTTTTCCCTCCAGTCAAATCCTGCAAATCCCGCCAGAATATTTGTGTGTTGATTTAGTTTTCGCTTCTCGATTACGAATAATATGCGCCAGTGAGAGACAAATCAAGATGTGGGAGGCTTAGCTGATTCTTCTTACTTCTGACCGGCAGCTATGTAATTTGTATTGATGAGCGACGAGTAGTGCCGGTAACGGCCTTCGTCATAATCCTTGAGAAAGATCGGTATGCGCTGGAGTAGTGTCGCGAACTGGTGGCCGGGCAAAAGAGCAGGATGCTCGAATCTTGAAAGGACTGAGCGGATGAAAAGGCTCTGTTCATTGACAGGCAGTTTCCCGACATTTCTGGCGAAATCAGCAAAAACCCCATCTTCAAAAAGGTACTGCTCGACATTCGAAAGATAGAATACCGAGACAGTCAGCTCGTATTTGCGCAGGTAATCGCCGACTGCCGCGAGCGCCTTCTGTCCGGCGAAATTGCCGGTGATGGGAATAATCAGATTTTTTCGCTGGAGGTTCCGCACGATATTAAAGTCTTCGTTGCTTGCCAGAAAATTACCCTGCTTTCCGTTCAGATCAGTCGCAACAATCACTTCCTTCAGCGTCGGGAAGTATCCAGTCAGGTAATTTCCATTCCACTGGTAGGTCATGCTCAATCCGTCGTTCTTAAAACTTCTCAAAATATACTCAAGATCCTTCTGTTCCAGTTCTGCAAGTTGATATTGAAAATCCTCCTGGATCAGGCGTCGAAACTCTGCCAGATTCGCGGCAAAAAATTTTTCATCCGGCGCCGTGCTGTTGAAATATACCAGTAAATCATTGAGCGATGCCCCGGCGGCCGGGGCCTTCCCTTTTATCAAGGGCCTGCTCAGCAGCCGCGAAAGAAACTTTGCGCGGTCGGGTGAGAGGTGGAAGATCGCCTTATACATCAGGTGCTGAATCACCGCCATATGCCGGATGTCGATGATGAAGGCGATGCGGGGGCGCACATTGGCGATGTAGGTGAAATTCTGCTCCGGTCCGACGCCGATGTACGCCCCGCCTGACGCACCCAGAAGTTTAAGTTTATCGATGATGTGTAGGTAGGAAGTTTCATTCGAGAGCAGATTGTCTGAATAGAAACTTCCACCTGCTTCCGATAGTTCACGGATCAAACGCGCAAAATCCCGGGCGGGGAGATTGTCTGGTAGAGTGCGTGGTGTCGGATCAGATTGCTTTGTCTGAGGAAATGATGCACGTGTTTGCGCTGCTTCAGTAGCGGAAGGAACCAGAATCAGCACCCAAATGAGAAACAGTCTGCAAAAATTCATATTGTCCGCTCCTTTTCCCGCTTTCGTTCATTTCAGGTTCTGTTCCCTTGAGAAAGACAATATAGCAGATTTCCGCCCCGTCATAGCCACGAGCACTAATCAAATCAGAAAATAACTCAAGCTCCGAGAGACGCGCCACATTAACACTATTTCTTTTGATCCATCTGAATGATAAACTGTGATAGTCCGCCTCAAAAAATCTTTGCATCAGGTGAAGAGCAGTCGTGTGAAGATTTAACTCCTCCGGGCGCGTAATCAGTTTTCCGAATTGCGAATAACATCGCGGTGGCAATTTCAAAACACTGCCGCACTATCGCCTGGATGAATTATGCCATCTTTACTTGTGATTGGGGCCGGACCGGCTGGATTGACCGCAGCTTATGAGGCGTCAAAGTTAGGATTAAATCCGACACTGGTTGAATCAGACCGTCAGGTCGGCGGGCTCTCGCGCACGGTTAACTACCGTGGCTACCGCTTCGACATCGGTGGGCATCGTTTCTTCTCCAAAGTTCAATTGATCAATAATATGTGGGAGGAGATGCTCGGTGAAGACTTTCTTTTACGACCAAGGCTCTCACGTATCTACTACCACAACCATTTCTTCAACTATCCGCTCAAGGCGTTTGACGCATTGATAGGTCTTGGCCCCATTGAAGCTGCGCTGGTAGGGCTGAGTTACACAAAAGCTCGCCTCCTCCCGCGCCAGGAGGAGACCAGTTTCGAGCAGTGGGTTTCCAACCGCTTCGGCGATCGGCTCTATCGAATCTTTTTCAAAACCTACACAGAAAAGGTTTGGGGAATCCCCTGTAATGAGATATCCGCGGACTGGGCGGCACAGCGAATCAAAAACCTTTCGCTACGTGAAGCCGTACTTGGTGCGCTGCTTAGCACGAACCGGACTAATGACGGTGAGCTAATTACCACGCTGATAGAGCGATTTCAATATCCGAGGCTGGGGCCCGGGATGATGTGGGAATGCTGTCGCGATCTGCTGGCGGCACGCGGTCACGAAACGATCGAAGGCGTTCATGTAGAGAGCATACGCCACCACCGCGGCCGGGTTGAGGCCGTTTACGGGCGGACAGGCGATGGCCAGCGGGCCGAATTTGGTGCGGATAACTTTATCTCGACGATGCCGCTCCGCGAATTGGTTTTCTCTCTTGATCCGATGCCGCCCGACCACGTCCTTCAGGCGGCTAATTACCTTCGCTACCGTGACTACCTCACGGTCGTTCTGATCGTCAAGCGTGAATCGGTCTTCCCCGACAACTGGATTTATATTCACTCGCCGGAGGTAAGGATGGGGCGCATACAGAACTACAAGAACTGGAGCCCCGAAATGGTCCCCGATCAATCGCGCACTTCACTCGGTCTCGAATACTTCCTCTGGGAGAAGGATGATGAATGGAGATGGTCTGAGCAGCGACTGATCGAACGTGCCATCAAGGAATGTTCGCAAATAGGCTTGATCGATGCGGGCGAAGTCGAAGATGGCACGGTGGTACGAATGAAGAAGGCCTACCCGGTCTACGATCAGCACTACAAAACAAGCCTGGCCATCCTGCGTGAATACATAGAATCGTTCTCGAACCTGCAGACCGTCGGGCGAAACGGCCTGCATCGTTACAATAATCAGGATCACTCAATGCTAACCGGCATTTTCGCCGCGCGAAACATCATTGGCGAGCGGAACGATGTGTGGTCAGTGAATACAGAGATGGAGTACCACGAAGAGGCGAGGGCCGAGAAGGCTCCCGCTCGAGACCGTCTGGTTCCAACAATGATTCCCTGTGGCGTGTCTGTGGGTGCAGATAAGCCCGTGGATGCAGATAAGCCCGTGGATGCAGATAAGCCCGTGGATGCAGATAAGCCCGTGGGTGCAGATAAGCCCGTGGGTGCAGATAAGATAGATGATGAGCTGATCTCTGCCGCCTTTGCGAGACTAGACCCGCTGGCGCTGGGCGTATCCGTGAGTATAGTGACAGCTCTGAGTCTCTTCCTGTCGACAGTAATCCTCCTGCTTAAAGGCGGTGAGATCATCGGGCCGAATCTGTCACTGCTCAGTAATTTTTTCCCGGGATTCAGCTTGACCTGGGGCGGCGCTCTTATCGGAATGATCGAGGCTGGAATTGTCGGGTTTGGTCTGGGAATGCTGATAGCATATCTCAGGAACTGGGGCATTGAAGCTTATGCTGCGCTGCTGTCTCACCGCGCTCAAGTCAAAGCTCAAAATGAAGTGTTGGATAAAATCCTGTGAATTACCATCGAAATAAGGCGAATGAATTGAGTAGGGCTGTGGCACGGATCCAAGCCGCAGTGCTGGCGCTAGTGTTGGGCACTATATGTGGGTTCTGCCTGTTCGCGATGACGGCCTGGCTGATTATTAAAGGCGGCCAAAAAGTTGGTCTCCATCTGCAGCTACTCAGTAATTATTTTATCGGTTACTCGGTGACTTGGAGCGGTAGCATCATCGGATTTTTCTGGGGCGCGCTGATCGGTGGGGTAATCGGCTGGGCGATAGGCCATATCTACAATCGCATCGTTCGCTTTCGGTTTCCGCAAACAGAGGGAGAAAATTGAGGGGTGCTAACGCCAGGATGAAGAGCCAGACGGCGCCGATGTTCTCTGTCATCGTGCCGGTCTATAACTCCCACAAAGAATTGGCGCAATGTCTAGCATCTCTTACCGGGTCGCAGTTCGATGACTTCGAGGTTATTGTCGTTGATGACGGCTCGGAGATCCCCATCGAGCCATTAGTAGTTAAGAACGGATTCAGGTACCTGCGAATTGACGGGCCCGGCGGTCCGGCGCGAGCTCGAAATCGAGGGGCCCAGAGTGCGCGGGGCCGCTTTGTCGTCTTCATTGACGCGGATGTCTGCGTGCAGCATGACACGCTGGCTCTGCTTGCCCAAGCCTTCACGGAAGACCGGACCATCGATGCCGTCATCGGCAGTTATGACGACTCTCCCGCACACCCTGGCTTCATCTCACAGTACAAAAACCTCTTCCACCATTATGTCCATCAGAACAGTACCGGTGATATCAAGACATTCTGGAGTGGCTGCGGCGCAATGCGGCGTGATACGTTCTTAGATTTCGGAGGATTTGATGAGGAGCGTTACCGTCGTCCGGCGATCGAAGACATAGAACTGGGCACGTGGGTAAGCGCAGCCGGGCATCGAATTGTTCTCGACGGGAGAATCAGGGTGAAGCATCTGAAGAAGTGGACGTTTGTCAATTTATTGATGACCGACATTTTTGACCGCGGCATACCGTGGACTCGCTTAATGCTTCGTGCTGGAGAGGTGGTGAAAACGCTCAACGTCACATCTGCTCAGCGCCTGAGCGTCGCCCTGACATATCTTACTTTGTTCGTGTTATTGGCTGCGGTTCTTTATCCGAAACTCTCATTGGGCGCGGCTGCGCTGGCCTTGACCGTCACGCTCCTGAACCTGGATTATTACCGCTTTTTAAACAACCGTCAGGGATTGTGGTTCACGCTGCGCGTAATGCCCCTGCATTGGCTCTATTTCCTCTACTGCGGTTTCTGCGCAGTCAGCGGCACCATGCTCCATTACCTTGACAATGTAGTTGCGCGAGACGTTACACGCGACAGGACAAGGTTTTGGACAGTTCTCATTATACTGGTGGCAGGTTCATTCTACCTGTCAACGATCAGACAGGGGCATTACTGGGGCGACGACTTCGCCATGTATATCAGTCACGGCCGGAACATCGCCGAAGGAAGAGCCTACGCAGATACGGGCTACATCTACAACACGCAGAGAATAATCGGACCGAAGACGTACCCGCCGGTCTATCCGCTGTTGCTTGCGCCGGTCTATAAGCTTTGGGGATTAAACCTGACGGCGATGAAGATAGAGGTTATTCTGATCTTTCTGCTCTCGCTGTTTGTGATCTATCTGGCGTTCAGAGATGAGCTTCAATGGCGATACCTGCTTACCCTTGTCGCATTTGTAGGGCTCAATCCACAGTTCTGGCTCTATAAGGATAACATCACGGCCGACATGCCCTTCCTATTGTTCACCTACCTGAGTTTTTATCTCATTCACCAGGCATATCGGACGGAGCACACTGTGGCATCGCAGGTAGTCTATGCGGTTTCAATCAGCGTTTCGCTCTATCTGGCTTACGGGACGCGAAGTATTGGCCTGTTGTTGATCCCCTGCCTGTTGGTATACCACCTCATCAAGAGTAAAAGAGCGGTCCTCTTTGGTCTCTTCATCATTCTCCCGACTGCAGTGTTCATTTATCTGCAAACCAGAACCTCACACGGCATCAGCGCCTATGCCGACCATCTCCAGTTCAATCTGATGAAGGTAGCGTTGTACCGCCTCCTGACATTGTTCGAGTATCTTTCCGGGTATTGGACACATGGTTCGAGTAAGGTTTTTCCGCTAGCTTTGGCTGCTGTCCTTACTGGATTGGCGGTCATTGGATACCTTGCGAGAATCGGAAAAAAGCAGGTCACCTGCTTCGAGCTATATGTGCTTTTCTACTTCACGTCATTCATGGTCTTGCCGGTCACCCTCGAGGTACGGTACCTGATTCCGATCATACCGCTGTACCTGTTCTTTGCGTTTCAGGGGATACAGACAATATCCCGCCTGACCGCTTCCCGCCGGCAGCAGGCAGAAAGGCTTGTTTTTGCCGGAGTGCTTATCACCGTCATGGTCTCTTATACAGGCCAGTTTGCCACAATGGACTATCGGCCCATTCAGACAGGTATCGGCAAACCCGAAACACAGCAACTCTTCGAGACTGTCAAGCGGGAGGTTGGCGAGAATGAAGTAGTTATCTTTCGCAAGCCGAGAGCGTTGACTCTTTTCACCGGACGGGCGTCGGCCACCTGGCACTACCCGCGAGATGATGCGGAGCTTTTTGATTTCTTCCGACATGTCAACGCTTCATATCTGATTGTTGGCCCCCCAGATCTTGAGCCGTACGATCAAACGTTTATTCGTAATTTCGTTGAGAGGAATCGTGATCGATTCCAGAAGACGTATGCGAACGCTGACTTCAGTATCTACCGGATTGTAGAAGGGATGCCATAAACCAGTTCATTTTCCATATATCATTTGACACTCATCATTTGTCATTGATTTATGATTTTCACTTCAATGACAAATGTTAAATGTCAAATAATATATGGAAAATGTTACTGAAAAATCAAAGTGCGCCTCAGCCTGGCACGCCACTCATTTCGCTCGTCCGATTGAAGGCTCAACTTCCACCATAAAATTATCCCGCCAGCTGTCCAAAGACCCATCCAGGTAATAAGATCCAACCACCCTTGTGGAGGGATTTTACTTGCAACGACCCAAATCACCGAGAGGTAAAGCAGGCCCCAGCGAAAAGGAACCAGGGCAGCACGCCAGAGTGCCCACGGAGAAATTCCGAAAATAAACCTGAGCACGCGCGGGAGAGCCCAGGATGTGACGAGCAACGATCCGAACGCAGAGCCCACCATCGGCCCGATCACTCCCAGTGTGAATGTCCCAAAAACACTGACCGTGACGTTCACCAACGTGGACGCGATTGAGTAAGGTACCCAGTGCCTTATGTGGCCCGTCCCAAGTAACACCCAACCCCAGAGTGTATATATTGACCAGAGCATTACATTGAAACAGGCAAGTCCAGTCACAAGATCGCCAGCATAGAAATCTCGCCCCACCCATATGCGGACGAAAGACTGATTGTATGCTGCGATCGGTATCAGAACGGCCAGGCTAAGGCCGCTGACCATACCAGTAAGTTCCAATAAACGCATTCGCAAACTGTCATCATCGCCGCGCGCAGATAGCTCGGCCAGTCCCGCCCAGGTCGCCTGTCCAAGACCCCGTAACTGGGATTGGGCCAGAACCGCCATTTGTTGAGTCAGAAAGAATGGCACAACCGCCGTAGGTCCGAGGATCCAAGCTATGACGATGTTGTCACTTAATAATCCGATACGATCCGTCAGTCCGTGGATGAAAGTCGGCTTTCTCAAGCCCCCCAAGACATTTTGGTCTGTATGGTCCGGGGCCGCTTTCCACGCCTCGCGATACGCACGCATGCCATCCCAGGTAAGGGCAAATAGGGTCGGGACCTGAGCTGCCGCGAAGGCAACGCTCTGCCCTATCAGACCCCACCCAAGGCGGGCCGTTAAGAGTGATAATCCGGTCATTATCAATACCTGAGCTGTCAGCAACAACCAGTTAAGGTAGCCACGTTGACGGCTCTCGGCCAATGCGCGGAAAACCAATAACGGAGTTAGAACAATCGGTAAGAGCGCCACTGTGCCGGCGGTCCGCAGCTCGGTATTACTCAGCTGATTCAGAGTGATCAGATAAGGTAGTGATACTACTAATGCAATCCCACTGACGATCTGGGTAAAAGTTACCCAGAAGTATGCGCGCAGGCCGGCAGCCAGCATTCTCGCGACCGCCGCATGGTTATTCTGCCCGATCCTAGCGGCGAGGGCCGCCAGGAGCGCCCCGCCCAATCCCAATTCGAAGAAAGTGAGATGTCCGATCCAGTCCGTCAGAGTCCTGAACGCCCCCAGACGCTCGGGGCCGAGCCATCTTAGCAACAGTGGAGTGGAGAAAAAGATGGCCGCAGCTGATGCCAGAGCGTAGACTAGTCCTGTAGTGACGTTCCAGGCGCTGTTCCTCGTCCGGCTCATCTGCCCGCCTTGTCCGCAGTACTTGGCCCTTCGCGCCTGACGCGCTGGCGCGACTTCCAGAGCGCCCAAGGTCCAGCCAGGTTACCCGCCACTTCGAGAAGGATCATGTACAACGGATAGTCATCTCGACCGCACAGACGCCGGAGTGCCCTCCGCACGTGCGTCCCGGGCGATAGGAATGCCAGATTGATGATGGCCCGCCAGTCACCATCGCGCAGTAGAGTCGTTAGGTGGTAAGCCACATGCCCTTTGCTGTAATTGAAGAGCTGTCGCCGTAGGGCCGGGAGGTCGCGACGGTGCTTGTGCCAGACCCAGGCTGCCGGTTCATAGACAATGGTGTAGCCAGCCTTGAGAACTTTGTAGAAGACATAGATATCTTCGCCAGTCCCCGACGGCATGCCTGGCCCGAGCGCCTCATGCATCAGTCCGATCTGCGAATGGCTGAAGATGGAAGTTCGGAAGGCCGCGTTGGCTGTCGCGCCAAGCGACCAGGTGGGCACTGCAGCGCGGCACTTTCTAAACCAATCCCCGTCAACCACCTTTCTCCCGGAGCCGCGACCCAACCCGCCGTAAGCTTCATAGAGGCGCTCTGCCTTAGTCTCAAGACTCAGAGGTAGGACGTTTCCCGTGACAACCATGACTCCAGGGCTGGCAAATGGGGCCAACAACTTTTCGAGCCAGCCGGGCGGCGCTATGACATCGTCGTCAGTAGCAACAACGATCTCGCCCTGACTGGCGAGAATCCCTTTGTTACGGGCATAAGCTAGTCCCTGGCGTTCCTCAGCTATAAGTCTCACACCCGCGAATTCAGCGACCACGGGAGGGGTCAGGCCGGAAGCGGGGTGATTATCGACCACGATGATCTCTACCGAGCGGCTCGTCTCCTGAGCTACAAGATGCAACAGGCACCCACGCAAATCGTCAGGCCGGTCGAGCGTCGCCACTACGACGGAGACAGAGGTATCAGATATTAAAGTTGATGATATCTTTATATCTCCTTCCTGAAGCGAATGCTCCGGTCTATTTCTTGGATCGGCCTTCGGCATTACGGTTTTACCCAGGAGTGCGGTACGAAACTCTGTCTGATTTTTTCGTCTCATTGATCTTATCGATCTGCGGCACCAGCAATACGAGTTCGGATATTTTGAACACGCCGGGTCTAACATCCGGATGAATACGAATATCTTTGACTGTATCACAGACCCACAATGTGAAGGTCGATTCCGACTCCTTCGTTTTCCCCCATGTCCCACGTACCCAGTTGCCATAGTCTCCTGTTGCGGAGTAGTTTCCAGAACGGTCCTTTGCGAACTCCTTCTGATCTTCATCCTTCCAATAAACGAGCACATATGGAAGAGTGTTGCTTTCGTTCCAGTGCGTATATTTTAAACGTATACCGCAGACATATTCGGCCTTTGGCAAGGAAAATAGGATATATGACTGTGCCTCGTTCCCCGTCATATATGCTGTCCCAGACTCCCATCTCACCTGTTTCAGGCTTTGTGGGACGAGGGGGACCTTGACCTCACGAAAGGCAGGGTTCTCTCGCAGAAAGTGAAAGCTTCCCACGCCGGCCTGTCGAAGCATCGGCATATATTCGTTTAAGATATCATGATGCGGGTGAAGATATTCCCGGTAACGAAAGGCAAGTCTGTAGCTTGGTACACCAGCTGCCATGTCACTCTCAAATCCTGCCAGATGAGAACGGATGTCGTTCCCATAATTTATCCCGAATCGAGTGTTTGGCCAGACCATGACAATGGTAACAGCCAGCAAAAACATTCGAGCCGAAATGTTCCACTTGGGAGTAGCGTAGATGCTCCAAATAAAGTAACCGCAGCACCAGATCGGAAGGTTTAGAGTCACATAACGCGTTTCGAATCCATTTCGGCCCGACCCGAGGGAAAGGGCCAGGCAACCCATTGCGGCCAGGAATGAGAGCAGTCCCAGAGCACGATGGCGTTCCTGAGGCCGGCTCCGCGCTGCCATCAGGAGGATCACCACACTACATAGCAAGAAACAAAAAACCGCCAGGCAAGGGATCGGCCAAATGGCCATTGGCAGAAGCCGAATATCGAGACCGAAAACCCCTGGGCCTAAACCCATCGTCAAGGTCTTGGCAGCAGTGCTGATAGACCAGATACTAAATCTGAAAATCTGGTGGGGTACCGTTTCCCACCCGATAAGATAAAAGATCGTGAGCAGTAGAGCGCTCATGGCCAAGCCCATGGCCAGGAGGCCGTTCCGCTTGGCTTTCGGCTCTCCCGTACGGATGTTAAGGATTGCTGAATAACCTAACCACAATACTAATGGGGGCATTAGAACCAGGCCGTTCGCGCCGCAAAGGGGAAGCAAAATAAGGCAGATTCCAAGAAGGAACGTATATCGCAGTCTGTGCCGAGGACCACTGAGTACAATGAAAAGCAGCACCATGCCCGAGAGAGCCATCGAGGCATAGAATTGGACTTGCCAGCCCCAAATTAAGTTGGCAGCCTGTCCCCAGTTGAGGAAGATCAGCGGGAAGAAAGCGTCCGTATAGCTTATCCTACCGCCACGCAGGCGCTTGGCGACTAGAATCATCGCCAGCGCCAGCGCTCCAGTTATGAATACATTAAAGAACATCGGTGTACGGAAGTTTATCCCGGTGAGTCGATGTAGTCCCAGGAGAATAAGCCGTGGCAGAGGGACACGGTGTTCGTTGTGCTGCGACCACAACCACTCCGTGGTGACAGGTTGATTGCCCGTCAGTGTTGGAACCATATCCCAGCCGTCCCATGAAGGAACGTTGCTGCCGTATCTTTCAACAAAACCCAGCGCGGCCACAAACATCGCCATCCAGACTATCCAGACAAAGATTGCGGCCAACGGACTGTATGAAGAGTGACTGTTTTGTCGACCCGCTGGCTCGTCGGTTACTGCTTTATCGAAAAGCTCCACAATATTGATAAACTTGATGACCCTAATCATGTCTCCCCTGTTCCAACCGCTGATGAACGCGCTCGTAAATACGCGCTCCACCGTTCGGCGCAAGATAGATGAGTTTCCATAACTGCGGATGTTTTTCGATTGTGGGCGCGGCGTAGCGCTCGCTGATCCCCGGCTTCTCCAGGGTGTCCAGGACGACATACCTTACTGGGACCGAATCGAGGAGTTGTTGCGCTCGTTCGTTATCGGCTTCCAATGGCAATAACACCGCCTTTAGTCCGGTTCGCAAATAAGCGACATGTGGATTGGTGGCGGCGATGACCTGCCCCGGCTCGCAATGCCTCCGCAACCATTCCAAGGCGGTATTTACCGGCTCCCATCGATAGTCGAAAAATAAGAGAGGCGACTTGACCTCGTTCCCATTCATATCGTAGTAAGTAACCTGGCGGTTTCCCCTGATGTACGACTGCGTCAATGTTAATCCCTGCGATAAAAAGATAATAGCCAGCAGCATTACGGTAAGCGTCAGGCTGACCTTTCTATACCGGCCCAAGACTTGCCTGATGCGCCATTCAGAGATTTTAGCCAGAAGGTAGAGCAATGAGAGAGAGAGAAATGGGTTCAGCGGCGTGATGTAACGTGATAACTGCTCCGGCCACGGTGACATGCATGTCACTAACACGGAGGAGATAACATAAAGTGGGATGAACCATTCATGTCGGACCCACAAAAGAACAATCCCACCGATCACTAAACACCCGATCAGAGTGATCGGGATGGTGACCAGCCACTGCGGTACCTCCCACTTTGAGCCGAAGAGAGAAAGGACCGCTTCCAACTGCGCCTGCCAGAAATTCGTCGGGGCCGAGACCGGCTCTCCCAACGTCTGAGGCATGGCCATCAAGTTTCTAGCGACACGCTGCAGCATTCTGATTTTATCAGCGTGGCCGAGCTCAGGCTTGAACGGATCGATCAACGACATATTCTCGGGATATGTGACGTTCGTGTACTGGTAAGGGGCGCGCTGATAGGCATAGGCAGGATGCTTATATTGCTGACTGTTTTGTACCTGCGCAATGTGGCCTTGCCAGAGAATGACTGGGACCAGCGCCGCCCCCGTTCGGATGAGCGCCTGCCGATAGCGGCCTCGCAATAAGCTCTCCGCCACCCACGCGATCAACAGAGCAATGCCTGAGGTACGCAGCAGGTAAGACGCCATGGCCAGCACACATGCAGCAATGCCGTACGGGGTTCTGTCCCATCTGCGGTTGCACAAGACGAAGAGCACTGTCGTCAGACAAAAGGGGATCTCTGTGTATAACGTGTCGGCCCAGTAATAGATATAGAAGTATAGTGCACACATCAATGCAGCCAGCAGAGCAAATTCGGGCTGAAGGTACAGCCGGGCAAGAAGGTATACCGCGATGATCAAACAGATCGACAAAAAGAAGTAGAAGATCCTCAGCCACGGTCCGACGACCAGGAGATTATTTGTCCCTAATAAGCACTGGTGCGCTGCTACTATCAGTGGTAACAGTGGCGGGTACTGAATAGCCTCGATCTCGCCGGGTTCATTGAGTAGTCGATACCCTTTCCCCTCTGCCAGGGACGTTCCCAGAATATAGTAAACGCCTCCATCCCATGTGATATCGATTGGACCATAGAGCCGTGGTAGCCGAGTCACCATGATCGTCCCGAGTATGATAAGAAGGATAACTGCTTCTTTCTTGAATCGAGCCATCCAGGAATTTTTTACCCGCGCCATGATATATTGTGTTCGCGTCGTCAAAGCGACCATTATGGATCCCTCTTAAAATCTTTTGATACGGTCCTTGGAAGGCCGACACGCTGATAGATTTCGAATCTTAGCGGGGGCATCTTTTCCGGAGCATCTGTTATCGAGTCAGAATAGACAAGTTTCCAACGCTCCGGAAAGGTGTGGACAACAGGGGAAAGGTATTTTCTTGTATCCAGATCGAGACCCCTGTCCTGAATGATGAAAGTCACTGGCACAGAATCGAGTAGCTCCTGTGCGCGGAAGGGATCAGTCTCGAAGGGAGGCATGACCGCTCTCAACCTTGTCCTGAGATAGACCCAATGAGGCATCGATGAAGCAACAACATCATCAGGCTTTGACCATTGCTTAAGCCAGTCGAGTCCCGCGTCGAGCGCCCGATAAGCGTCCTTGTAGAAGAATAATCTATAAGTAACTATTTTTCCTTTTTGATCAACGTACGCTACGTTCTGGTGCATCTCTCGGTAAATCATGACAAATGTAAGTCCGTCTACAAGTAGAATCAATGACACCACCGACCCCACCAAAATAATGTTGATCTCTTTTCGCATTTGCGGCCAAATCCGCCGAAGAAAGCCAGTAATGGTATCCAGGGTCAGAAACAGCGATAAAGTCAGGAAAGGGGCCAGTGGCGCGTAATAACGCGTAAATTGTCCCGGCCACGGAGTCAAGCTAAGACTAGCCAAGGAGAATAAAAGGTAGCATGGGATAATCCACTGTCGCCGGGCCAATTGAAGCCCCACCCCTCCCAAGATGAGTAACCCAAGTAGAACAAGTGCGGCGTCGATCACCCACGCCGGAATCAGATCAATACCCAACCTCGCGTTGACTGCGGTCCGGCGCGCCTCCCAAAAGTACCTGTCTGAAGTGACTGCAACAACCAACCTCATCGGCGTCTGTGCCAGATTACGCAATAAACGGCCCGCTAATTCCACAGCCGAAACGTGACCGGACCCTGAACTAAAAGGGTCCCTGAGAAAAACGTTTCTAGCATAGCTTACGTTATAAAATAGATAATCCGCCCTTTGATATGTGTACGCAGGTTGGCGATATTCCGGCTCAATCTCGACCGAGCGAATGTAGTATTGCCAGCCGGCGACGACAATAAGCAGAAGAGACAGTCGCTGTGCGGCGATCTTGTACTTTCTATTCAGTAATCCCTCGACAATCCAGGCCGCAATCAAGCTGACGCCCACTGTTCGCAATGCATATGCCATAACGGCAAGGATAGCCGCCATGACCGAAAAGGTTCGTCCTCCTTTCTTATGGCAGAGCACGAAGAGGATCGTGGTCAGTGCAAAAGCGATCTCCGGGAAACACGCATCAGACAAAAAATGAGTGAAAAAATTGAAGAGGCAGACCAGTGTTGCAAGGAAGGCATAGCCCGGCTGCAAATAGTGCCTGGCCAATGCATAGATGGCGAAGATATGGATAACGAAAAGAACAAAAAACGAGAGCCTTAACCCATGACCTACAACGATAGGATCACTCGTCTTGAAAACCAATTGATGGGCCGCGATCAAAGCAGGCAGAAGAGGCGGGTATTGAATGGCTTTGATTTCGCCTGGCTCATTCAGCAGCCGATAGCCTTTGCCCTCGGCCAGTGACGTCCCCAGGATGTAGTAGACTCCGGCATCCCACCTGAAGTCAATTGGACCGCGGAAACGCGGAAGCCAGGAGATTGTTACAAGAGCAAGGAGGATTATCAGGGCGGCGGCATCTCCTTTTGATCGACCGGCGAGCAAGTTTCCGAATTTTGCCAAAAGCAAGCGCATTGTTATCGTTGAGTCTGCCCTCTCTGATGGTCTCCAAGCCACCCTGTACGGAGCCGTTCCTCAGTAGCACTGGAATCAAAAGTAGTGTTTTCTGGCCGGCTGTCATGACTGACGAGAAAAAGTAGGGAATCCCCGTTCCTGCCCTTAAGTTCGATGAGCCGGCGATTGCCCGTCAAATCGGAGAGCATCCAATTCAGAAAATGACTGGCACTACCGTAAACCAAGAATTCTTTCCGCGAGGCAATGTAACGATCGTACTCCTCGATTGGTAGATGGAACCAAGGCTTTAGCAGGTCGACCACGCCCTTCTCTACGCTGTTATGACCGAGGTAGTAGAGAGCCTTACCAGGATCAGCGAGATAGACCAGGCGCGAAGCGATATCTGGTGGCGCGTTATGGGCGAGATTGATGAACTCGTGTTGGTCTGTCACTGCTATCGGTAAATCGCTTGTGCCCACAGATCGCAGGAAATCAACTGTTTGAGTTTGCGCCTTACGCGCTTCTCCAATCTTCGTAAAAGACTTTATCCCTAACGATAAGAAGGACACACATAAAAAAAGCATCAAAATCGCTGCTACCACTGGCCGGTTACCTAACAACTGGCGAACACCGTATGCGACCACGATGCTCACGCCGATCACCGCTTGCAATGCGTAACGGTCGGTAAAGGCACCGGTGATGACCATTGATAAAGTGACAGCGATAATAGGGATCGCCATCAAACCTAAGGCGGCAGCCATTTCATGAAGATAGGGATGAGGAGGATATTTATCATTTTGGCGGAGGGTGTTGATAGTCGCCGGAAAGATTGAGGACAAAGCCAGCAGAATTGTCAGAGGCAGCACCGCCGGCGCGAGTAGCACATAATAGAATTCCGGGATAGACATCCACTGGGTCTTCGACCAGAAAGCTGAGGAATAAACCATCGCCCGTTGAAGTAGAGTCAGGAAGCCTAGCAGCGGCGTCGCACCCAACATTAACGCTGCCCAGATGGGAAAGTCCAAGCGTCGTAAATAGTAAGAACGAACCGCCTCAGCGAGAGCAAGTGGGATAAATATTAAGACTGCGTAGTAGTGGCAGGACACCGCCGCCGCGAGGCTGAGGGCCAAGCCGATGAGTGAAATTTGACGGTTAACTCTTTCGGTCGCTGATTGCCAGCTGAGCATTGCGAGGCCGCTGAACCCCAGAACTAAGCCGTAAGGTCTCGCCTCGTAAGCGTAATTATAGGCGTTCGTAAAGAGCGGGAAGAGCATTGCCAGAAATCCGAAGAAGGCCGGGGAGCGTTTCGAGACAAACCTGAAGAGGCAAAGGCTCATGACCCAGAACCCGATTACCTCCGGCAATCGGATTGTCAGATTGTTTGTGCCAAACAGCGCCAATGACGCTCGCGTGATCACATAGAACAATGGTGGGATTTGCTCTGCTCCCGTTGAGAGGGCAGCCCAGACGTCTGTGAGGCTTGGTAGTCGAGAAATGTAATAGGTATAAAGCTCATCGTTCCACAGTAACTTGCGCGAGGCGAGTATGCAGGTTACTGAAAGATACATAATGGAAAAGCCGGCGAGGAACCAGGTCTTCCACTTTTCGAATCGGTCGACGATGGCCTCCGCAAAGCCGTTCAGTCGCAGCAGGAGATGTGAATTCATTCGTTCATTTTTTGACTACATTGATGTTTTATCTATGAGGGTGGTCATTTAGAGTCAACGCCGACGCAACCTCAGGACACTCAGGAAGAAGCTCGACAAAATGACTTGACACCCCAGCACCAGCGCCGTTACAGCCGGGATGATCACGCGCAGAACTCTGAACGGATCCAGCGCTCCGAACTCATGCGCACCCCAGTCGCTTAAGGCATAGATGGAAATACCGAGTCCTAAGAGCATCAACAGAATTCCAATTCCTAACCCCACTTCCAGCTTGACCCAATTGAGGAGGCGATTTAGCCGCGCGTCTTCCGGCAATAAGCCCTCGTGGACTGCGAAGACCTTGGTGAAGAGTGCGAAGACGACCGCTTGGAAACCGATCACCACTGCCATCGCCGCATAGAGCATCGTGTGAACATCGAAGTTGACGCCCTTGACTCTTATCGGACCAGGTAGGATCCAGAACCCGATAATCAACCCGAGCAGCATGAGAGCGAGCCCAGGATATAAGAACAGCCATCGCGGGCTGTAGAGCAGCAGGAAGCGCAGATAACGCCAACCGTCACGCCAGGTCCGCAGGTGTGGCGGGCGGCTGCGCCCGTCAGGCGATAGCGTGGTCGGCACTTCAGTGATGCGCAAGCGACGCAATGTGGATTTGACCACCATCTCGCTCGCGAACTCCATACCCGTGGTCCGCAAATCCAGCCGCTCGATCGCCTCCCTGCTGAAGCCACGTAAGCCGCATTGGAAATCTCCACAAGGGCTGTGAAAAAACATTCGCCCGATTCCGGAGAGCAGCGGATTGCCGAAGTATTGGTGAAGCGGCGGCATCGCACCTGGTCGGATGCCTCCCTTGAATCGATTGCCCATCACTAGCTCATAGCCCTCGCGCAGTTTCTCGACGAACGGTCCCAGGCTGGCGAAGTCATAACTGTCATCGGCGTCCCCCATAATGACATACCTGCCTCGCGCGGCTGCGATGCCGCCCATCAATGCGCTCCCATACCCCTTAGATTTGACTTGCACAACGCGGGCGCCGAGAGAGACTGCGATTTGCTGCGACCCATCGGTGCTACCATTATCGGCGATGATAATCTCGCCGGAGCAGTTCAGCTCGCGCAGGGATCGTCGCGCCTTCTCAATGCAGACGGCGAGCGTCTCAGCTTCGTTCAGACAGGGCATGACAACGGAAAACTCTACTGACGGTTCCTCGCTGTCACCCGCCATTTGCGCTTGGACAACAACAGAGTGAGTGACGCTCATGATACTTTTCCGATGATTATTCCGTTTGTTTCGTTATTTTCGTTTGTTTCGTATTCTCTCTTCATTCCACCTCCCATTTGGTTTCGTTTAGACGCGTGTCTTCAACCTTTGTGGCTCCTTATCAATCGAGCTCCCAAGTATGTCTGTAGCAGGGATCGAAGATTGCCGGTCACCGTCTTCGATTCGCTTGACAAAGCTGCGCCTCCCGGACCAAACATTCCAGATAGTACGCAGCAGCACCGAGATGTAGCCCGGGCCGACATTCAGAATCTTAAAGGTCGAGCTTCCCATATCGATGGTTCGGTTGATCCAGGAGATCGGAACTTCCTGTATGTCAAAACCAGACAACAGGGGTTTAAGGCCTGTCTCCATGTTGGCCGCGAAATGATGCTCCTCGATCTCCAAACCCTTCAAAATCTCGGCACGGTAGAGCTTCAGATTATTGGAGATGTCTCGTACGCGCCCCGACAGAAGCAGCTTGATCAGCACATGGAAGCCGCGGTTGCAAATGACTTTGAGCAGAGGGTAGTTGATCAGCACTGATTCGAGCGAGAAGCGGCTTCCGATCGCGCCGTCACGGCCGGCCGCCACGGCATCGAACAGGTCGCGGAGTTCTGGCACGATCTGTACGAAGTCGCAGTCCATCGACAGGATGTAGCGTCCGGTCGCAACCGAGTAACCGTCTCTGAGCGCCCGGCCCACGCCGCCCGGCGGAGTTCGGTTGACCAGCTTGATGCGCGGCTCCCGTGCTGATAAAGCTCGCGTCACCTCGGCCGTCCGGTCGGTAGAATTATCGTTAACTATAATTATCTCGTGAATGTAGTCACCGTACATCTGAAGGAGCGCCTCAACCAACGGCGGAACGTTCATCTCCTCATTGTGACTTGGCACAACTACCGAGGTCGAGCCATAGAGTTGACGATGATTGGCCAGGTTGACCCGCGGGCGACGTGCCTGCTCCTCACCCGACTTCGTCAGCCAGATATAGAGCGTTCCGCAGAGATCCCTGACCACAGGCACATGTTCGAGAATGAAAGATGCCGACTGCACCTGCGACAAAAGTGTACGCGGCAGTCGCGTATGAATAATGTCATAAGGAACGATCTCGATGTTTGTGAACCCCTGGTGGGAGGCCATTTTCATGAGTTTGTATTTACGCATTCCTACATGACAGCGGGCATCTCCGCACCACCGGCCGAGCGGCCGGACGAGATTTTTAAGGAGGACCTGGGGATTCCAGTAGTTCGCCTCGAAGAAGAAGAGGTGGCCGCCCGGCTTCAAAAGTCGGTGGAGCGCTGCCAGGGTCTGCGGGTAGAGGTCGTGACACAATATCACCGTCCCTACTACGTAATCGAATGTCCCCGCCGGGAGATCAGCAACCAGATCGGTGACGTGAACGAACTCGGTGTTCGGCAGCTGCTTTACCGATGCTGCTTCAGACAGCGCTTGATTAAACACTGCGGCGGTGATCGGGTTCTCACCTCGGAGTACAGTAGTCAGATGCTCGGTCCAGAGGCCGCTTCCCGCCCCCAGTTCCAAAATCCTTTCGCCCGGCAAAACATGCAAGCAGTGCCGTACCGTCAAGGCGCGCCGGCGTAGTTTGAACGGCGATGTTCCCGGGTAGCGAAGCCAGTAGGCCTCCCGACTCAGCTCCATTTCACAGAGGTTACGCTCGATTGACATCTCTTCCACCTAGGCATCTTGTCGCAACAACCCTTTCTCGTATGGTTCAGGGAAATGCAAGTAATCCGTGAGTATCAGGAAGAATGAGACTGCCATAACAGCGGCAGTAATCCAGTAAACAAGCCATGGAACATTGCTGCCGAGGAGCCTGCCAAGCACCCAGGCCGCAGATACCAAGACGATAATTAGAGTATGGGGAATGAGCAACTTATAGGAATGCGACTCTGCCCTCACCTTACGCGTTAATATATACGGAACCCGGCTGCCCTGGGCTACATCCCAGAAAGCCCAGATACAAACGGGCCATTTTGCGTATCGCAATAGCTTCGCCCTCCAGTGCGTCCCCCATTCTCTACGCGGATTTAGGTAGAAACGCTGGCGGTAGAAAGCGCATAACTGGAGCGTCGCAACGAGGAGTACGAACTGCAGCAAGATGGGGTAGCTGACCACCGCGGGGACATCACCGGTCATCAGCATATAAGCCAGGAGCAGGAGGCCCATAAAAGTTGTGATGCTGTTCTGCAAATAGAAGAGGCCGTCCACCGCGCTGATCGCTCGTCCGGTCAGCGATAATTCCTTACCTAGAAGGTGATGAAGCCGGTATTTGACGTCGATTACGGAGCGCGCCCATCTCAGTTGCTGCGTTAAGTATCCGTCCCAGTCCACAGGGGTTACACCCCTCGCGATGATGCGCGGAACATACACACCATTCCAACCCTGTGCCTGGTAGAGCAACCCGATCAACAGGTCGTCAGCGTCGTGTGCGGCGAAACCGCCCACCTCTTTGAGCGCCTTTACGCGATGCGTGTTATGGCACCCAACGACCGCCGGTTGCCCGAAGTAATAAGCTCCCATCTGCGTACAGGAGCAATATTCATAAGTCTCTTCGGCCGCACCGCGGGCGATGAAGCTCGCTTCCTGGTTATAGTAAGCCTGGGGTGCTTGCACATAGCCGATTTTTGGATCCTCAAAATAGCCGAGCACATGCGAGAGAAAAGATGGAGCCGGCACATGGTCCGGGTCGAATGCGGTGATGATCTCGTACCGGTCAAAGCCTACTTCATAGAGCCAGGCGTTATAGTTGCCATGCTTGCAGCGGACCTTGAAGGTACCATCATCAGTCTGGTAGTGGGGCAAGTTCTTACGACTGAAGTGGGATGCGCCTCTTCTCCGACATAACGACTTGACCAATTCGTCGTCGCCCTCATCGAGCACCCATGTATCGTGGGGATACTCTAAAGCAACAAGCGCCTTCACTGTCTCATCGAGCATCTCGAGCGATTCCGCACCGGGTACAAACGTGGTGACAACAGCTACCTTCAGCCCTTCCCTCGGCTCCATCCTCCGCGGCCGTTTCATAAAGGGGAGGATAAACCACCTGGCCAGGCTGTTCGCCACCCGAAAAAACACGATAAACGTCAGGATCAAGAAGCTGCCCAGGTGGGTCCGCCAATCGCCGAATGAGAGCCACTGCACGAGGAAGGAGACAATCGCGGCGACACTTAGGCAGGTTAAGAGGATGAAAGTGATATTGTCAGTACGGGTTAGTAGCTTCTCCTTAACGACGCTCAATGCTGCCACTGTAGCTCTCCCTTTAAAGTGTTTATCATTCCGGACGCGCGGTTCCAAACTTCTGGTGTCCGGCTGTGTCAATATGGGGAGGACGTTCGATTGATACTTGACAGGGAGTTAGTAATTAGAGAGCTAGTAATCAGGAATCATTACCTTAGCCTAATTCGGATGATAAGTCTAGCAAATTCCCGGTTCTAATGGATTTTGTGCTTTCTGCGTGTTCCCGAAGAGAGAATACGAAACAAACGAAATAAACGAAACAAACGAAACAAACGAAAAGCTGGGCATTTTTCGTTTGTTTCGTTTATTTCGTTTGTTTCGTATTCTCTCTTCGGCATCAGTTCAATTTTTGTTTCCAGGAATCAACCAGATTCTCGAAGATTGTGGGAAGGTTTTTTGTGATATTCCATCCAGGATAATTTAGCCGGGCTTTTTTCAGGTCCGAGATGTAGCAGATATGATCTCCCCTCCTGACTTGTTCAATATATTCATATTTGACTTTTGTCCCAGTCAGGTGCTCGATGTATCCAAATGCCTCCATTATGGAACAAGAGTTCTCGCGCCCACCACCGATGTTATATACCTCGCCAATTTGAGGGTTATCGTGAAATTGTTCTATGAAGGTGGCAATGTCGTAGGAATCGATATTATCTCGGACTTGCTTGCCCTTATAACCGAAAATCCGATACGTCTCATTCATAATAGCCACTCTGGTAAGGTAGGATAAAAAACCATGCAATTCGACCGCTGAATGACCTGTGCCTGTAATACAACCCGCACGTAAGCAACAAGTTCTAAGACCGAAGTATCTTCCGTATTCCTGAACCATGACATCTGCCGCCACTTTTGAGGCGCCAAATATTGAATGCTGTGATCGATCGATTCGAAATGATTCCGATATACCATCATAATAATCTGGCAGCGCGTAATCCCAGCGGTACTCCAATTCTTGCATAGCTAATTCATTTGGTGCGTCACCATACACTTTGTTACTGGACATATATACAAAAGTCGCTTCCGGCGCGTGTCTACGCGTAAATTCTAGCAGGATCAGAGTACTGAGAGCATTTATCTCAAAATCATCGAATGGTCGTGATGCGGCCAGATCGTGGCTCGGTTGCGCAGCAGCGTGAACAATCATATCAGGCCGTACTTCGACAAGACACTCTTCAACCATTTTGCGATCTCTTATGTCAAAATTGAAATAGGTGAACCTTTTACACTTAGTCTGTAACTTACTTAGCATCCATCCAGTATCCGCGTTCGTTCCGAAAAACTCCTTCCTCATGTTATTGTCTATGCCATAGGTTCGCCAACCCAGGGCATCGAAATATTCAACAACTGTTGAACCCACTAACCCATTAGATCCTGTGACGAGTAATTTTTGCACTTTTCCATTCCCCCCTGGTATTCTCGCTGGTCACATGCCAAGCCGCAACCCGTAGAGCGTACGAAACAAACAAAAAAAGACCGGCAAGTTTCACCTTCCGGCTAACAATTTCAACACAAAGGGTCAAAGGGACAAAGGTTCAAAGGGGGATGAATGCCTGATATTTTTCTTCTTTGAACCGTTGTCCCTTTGACCCTTTGTGTTGAAATTGTTAGCCGGATGTTGACACAATTGCGGGCGTCTAATAATGTGACCGAAGACAGCAAGCTCATAAGTCGGCGGTTAACCTTTAAGCAAACCAAAGGAGAAGCAATGAAGAAAATGGTGATCATTTTGTGGTTGCTCCTGGGGTGCTGCGTGTGGACGGTTCGGGCCGAGGAGATTCTTTATGTTCACAATTCCGAGAGCGGCGAAATCACGATGATTTCAATCCCCGGCCATGAAATCATCGGGCAGATCAAAATCGGAAGATGGATGGATTATCTGGCTGCCTCACCGGATGGACGGATTCTCTACGTCAATCGCATCAACACATTCGGAAATTTCCCCGAGCGTCCCAACATCGGCGAGTCGGGCGAGTTGATCGCGGTCAGCACTGCCACCAACGAAATACTCTGGCGTGTAGAGCTCGATGGAATGCCGAATCATCAGAGCGTTTCCAAAGATGGCCGTTACGTCTTCGTGCCTTATTATGACACGTGGTGGCTGGCGGTAGTTGATACAGAGAAGCACGCGGTTGTCAAAAAGATATTTATCGGACACGGCGGACATGGGACAAAACTCTCGCACGACGGGAAACGGTTGTATGTTGGCTCAATGATGTACGATTACCTTGCGGTCATCGACACCGAAAAACTCGAAATGATCGACCGCATCCCTTTCGCCGATGCCGTACGCCCGTTTGCCTTTACAAAGGACGAGAAACTGCTCTACGTCCAGCTCTCGCGCCTTCACGGATTCGTAGTTATGGATTTCCCGGCAAAGAAACAGATCAAAATTGTTGATCTGCCGAAGCTGCCGCCCGAAGTGAAGATCCCTCAGTTATATCCGCACAACGTCAATCACGGGATCGCGCTGACGCCGGATGAAAAGCTGCTTTTCGCCAACGGCAGCATAATGAATTACGTTTGCGTCTTCACGCACCCTGAACTGAAACTGGTCAAGACTATCCAGGTAGGCAAAGATCCCAACTACGTTATTTTCAGCAAGGACGGCAGGTATGCTTATGTCACCAACCGTCGATCCGACGAACTTTCCATTATAGATGTAGCGAAGCTGCAGGAAGTAAAACGCCTCAAGCTTGGCCGCTATCCGCAGCGGATGGTGGTCATTGACGTGCCGG
>JAKEHZ010000011.1 GCA_022614735.1 Acidobacteriota bacterium
CACGCCATCCGGCACGATGCAGAGCGCGCGATTCTGATCGAGCTGTCGGCTGATCGGCGCAATCAGCCATTGATACAGATCAGACGCCTGGCGGTTAAGATTCTCAAGGTTGCCGTGCGCCCGTAACTCATCGAGATAGGCCGTGACTTTGTTTCTCAAATCACTCGCTTTGACATCGGACTTCGCAGTAACTAACCGGTCACGCGTGAGAAACCAAATCATCAAATGATTCTCGCCGGCAACAAATTGGACAAGTTGCGCTGTGGGAGGCAGAGCATCCTGCACTTGCTTCAACGTGAGCGGGGTTGCGCTGCGAGAGAGAGCCAGCTTGACCTGGCCATCACTCTCGATCACTTCGGTCGAGCCGGCCAACGCGTCAAGCAGTTCACGCCCTTTGGCAATCTCGGCGTAATTGAATGCCTGCGCCGTATTGTTCTTTTTGAAAAATTGAAAGTCGATCATCGAGCGGTAAACACTCTGCTGGCTGGCGAGAAAGGTGCTGCGGCTACGTGCATCACTGATCTGTTCGCGCGCCTCTTCGGTGAGTCTGATACTTTCTCTGAGTTCCGTCTCGGCCTCCGCGTCTCGACCCTGAGACATGTAAGCGGTTGCGAGTCCCTGGCGGATAGACGAGAGGTGGAAGCGGCTACTCGACTGGCCCATGTTCTCAATAGCTCGGCGGTAAGTTGCAATAGCTTCATTGACCTTATTTCGTTGTAGGTAGAAATTACCGAACCTGGTATAGATATCTATTTGCAGGCGCACGCGTGCTATCTGGTCCGGGATTGCATCAGCACGCGCGACTGCATCTTTTAGGTAGTACATTGCCTCATCATGACGTTCCAGCATGCCGTAGGTCAGCCCAAGCTTCTGGGTCAGATAGGCTGAGATCATTGCATTGCCGGATAGCTCACATGTCTTTACTGCTTCGAGTTGATAAGGGAGCGCCGAGAGGTAGTTGCCTGTCCGAAATAGGATATCACCCATTTGATCGTATGCTCCGGCCGCCAAAATCGGTTTGACCCATGAGTTACGTAGAAGCGAGCTTGCTTCGGTGAGCTTCTCCGCGGCAGTGTCACGATCGCCAAGGCGGTCATAGGCATACCCTACAAATCTCAATCCGTTAATTGCGGTTTCTGTGTCACTCAATTCTTTCGCGATCTCAAAGGCTTTCCGACTATGTTCGAGGTTCAGCGATAATAGCTGCGCTGCTCCTTCGGCATTAGCCAGGGCGAGTAGTGCCGTGGCATGCATCCGCTTGTGGCGCCGCCGCTCGGTGTTGGTGACAAGTTGACTTCTGAGTTTTTTGATATCTTGAGACTCACCATTGTGATGAAAATAACGGGCAAGGCCGAGGGCGGCAATCTCGGTATGGCAATGATCTCCGACGCGTTCTGCTGCAACACGCGCCTGAGCGTAAAGATCGGAAGCCGCGCCGGTATGGCCGCTTTCATGTTGTCGTTTGGCTTCCTGCAACTTCTGACGTGTGCTTTGTGTTTCTCGTTTGATTGCTGTGTTGCCATGGGCCACAAAATCGACTGCATCGGCTACAAATCGATCACCCTTGATCTCGTTAAGAAATTGTCCGATGCGCTTAAGCGATCGCAAGTACTGATCCGCCTGGTTTGTCTCTCCGGCTACAGCCGCAGCCAGATATTTGTCGAAAATTTGATCCATCGCGAGATTTTGAACCGATGCGAAATGCCGGCTCACCAGCTCGCGCATCTTGCGCAGATCGTCAGCTGCTTCGGCCGCCTGGAACTCGGCCTGGACCTTCTGTTCCAACTGCTCCAGGAGAGCTGACCGTTCGCGCAACTTACCCAGATTTTCGCGAGCCTCTTCAGCCCACGCTGAATTACTGTCGAGTGTGAGATACTGCTTCCAGTCGTTTTCCGCTTGAAGAAAGAGATTCATCTGCTGGTAGCATAGCGCCCTGTTGAACCATGCTTCGGGTAACCTGGGATCGATCTCAACGGCGTTTGAGCTGTACTCGGCGGCTTTTCCCAGCAACTCGCGGTCTTCGTGTTCCCTCCTCCGGCTGCGCTCATAGTAGAGCGCACCGAGATCGGAATTGAGCTTGGCATCGCGCAGGCTCTCCTTCAGGGCGAGGAGAAACTGTTGCTCTGCAGGATCCAGGTCCCCCTGCAAAATAAAGAGGCGGCCAAGAATGTGACGTGTAGCTGCCTTTGGATTGGTGTGAACTTCCTGATAGATTTCCGTCAATAATGCGACACGCTGACTTTCATCGACTCCGTTAGGCCCGATAGGGTCACCGGGTCCGCGTGTCACTAGATAATTCTGATGGGCAAAGCCGCCGGTTACACGCGCCTGGAGTAAACGGGTATTGCGGTAGACCTCACGCACACGGGTGAGCATGCGTTCCTCTGAAGACTGGTACCACCAGGCAAAGTAAGTAGTCAGGCTGCCGGCAAACAGCGCAACTATGATCAATGCAGGTTTGAGAATGGGGAGAAGACTTTGACGACTCTTCTCCACTCCTGTCCACGAGGCGGGGACCTGACCACCTCGCTTTTCCTGCTGCCTGATGATCTCTCGTGCTTGCGCTGCTGCCTGCTGTCCAAGCGGCAAGAGCGGCGCCAACTCGATCTGCTCATCTTCGTCAACTGGCTGAACAATCAAGTGCAATAGGATAGAAAGTTGTGTTCGACAGGTGTGACAGTCTAAACAATGATCCTCAATGACCTTTCTTCCTTCCGCAGAAGAGGAACCTGTAACATAAGCCACCATCATCTCCCTGTCGGGATGGCTCTTATTTCCGTTTATCTTTCCATTCATCTCTTCCTCTCCTTGTGATTGCCCTTGTAATTAATAGTTCTCGCTAAGACTCAAACTCACAATGAGGTATATTGAGCTATATCAGACCGCTGATCTCCCAAGGTCGTGCGTTCCGATCCAGCCGTCTTTAGCCACGAAAAAAAATACCCCCTATTAATAAGGACGTAAAACAGAGCTGATTTTGCCTATTCCGAAAAAATATTTTTTCCCAGGGGTTATTTCCCAAGCTGTGGAACTCGAAACATGGCGTTCAGAATTGACTTAAGTCTCATGCTCTCCTAAAGTGTTAATTCCTTCGATCTACAAAGGTTACGTGTTATGATTCAGCCCGCGTTTTTGTATTCTTCAGATCTTGACCAGCGCTCAATGTATTTATCCGAAATTAGAGAATATTCTTTCCCCAGAATCGAAACGGCCATAAAATTAAAAGATCGGCATCCATCTACTCACAATAACCTGTAATTGTTAGAGAGCAGTATCCGTCTGCTCACAATGTTCTGGCGGTAGTAACCACTAAAAAATTAGTTACGACGGCCAGTTGTATCAGTCAAACCAGTCCATTCAATCTGGACCAACCTTTCTAGGAGGAAGCAATGAACACTATTCGTTTCAGTTTCGAAGACCTTTGCGCATTTTTCAGCAGGTACCCGTCTCGGATGATGGTCGGCCTGATCTCAACCGACGGCGAGGCGCCGGAACACGTCCATCAACCGCACATCATTATCAAGCAGGACGGCGTTATTGTGCGCGAGTACCACACCTTTGCTGAAATCCATGGTGACATCTGTATGGAGGTGTTGCCTGAAGGCAAGCCTCTCAGCCGCTACACACCTCGCTCGCTTAACGATCCGCGTCGCCCTTTCAGTATGCTGGTTGACATCGAGAAAGACCTGCATCCGAGGGAGAAGCTGCAGGTTGATTCGAGGTTGTGTCGCGCGCGGCTCTACTTCAGGAATGGAGAGATATATTCCACAAACCAGTTTGCCAATGCGCGGTTCGTTGACGTAAAGACTGGCGAGAAGTGCGAGCATGCGCCAACGGATATGGCAGTCAAAGTCGGCCTCGATGTTGTAATTCCGGAGGACGGCTATGCTGTGCTGCGTTTCTCCAACCAGACTGAGGATTTCATTTTCCACAGTGGAAGTGACTACGAGGTGGAAATCACCAACCAGGCCGAAGCGATCACGGGTGATCACTTTAAATACTTCTATAACATCGTTTCACCCCAACCTGAGCAGATGTGGTACTTCGCGGACGGGGAGAGTCTGGGATTACCGGTGCCCGGGACTGGAGGGCAGGTTATTTGTTCGATAGGTCGCTTCGACTCGACGATTTGGGATTGGTTTACTTGGTTGTTTGAGAGTCCCGAGTCATAAATCTACTCAGACGGTCAAGAGAGAGGGAGTGCGTAGATGTATGGAATAGCTGACAGCTGTTACCCGTCAGCTATTCCTGAGGAGCCATCCATGTCGCGTGGCGATGCCCTGAAACGATGAAAGCGCACTGGGAGCGCAGGCATCCTGATACCGCTGGCGAACTCCTTTCGCTATAAGTTCTTTATTATCAGTGAAGCAATCAATTGCTTCCTTCAGTGCGCACTCCCAAGCCCCTGAAGCTCCGGC
>JAKEHZ010000094.1 GCA_022614735.1 Acidobacteriota bacterium
GAACGACATGAACGACTCCTCTGCAACTACCGGGAGCGCTTGCGCTCTCAGTGGTTGCCATTGTTTCTGGGCGTCGTCATGAACGACATGAACGACTCCTCAGGAAATTTGACAGCGGGGAAGATTATCATTAATAAGCGCGCAGTCTAGCTGAGGAACTGTATCCCTGCAAGTTCAATGGGATCGGAACCATTCATCAACTTGACACGCATGAAGGGCGTTCCTATAATGCGCCCTGCTTTTTGCTGAGTAACCTCAATCAATTGAACACAAACCGACGAATGAACAAAACACTTCCTGAATCGGAAGAGGAGGTAATGTGATCAAGCTTGACATCATTAACAATGTCGCAGAAAAGACCGGTGTCCCAAAAATGAAAGCTGAAGTTGCAGTCGAAGCTTTATTTGAGGCGATGAAAGAGGCGATGAAGCGAGGCGAACGTATCGAACTACGAGGCTTCGGTGTCTTTGTCGTCAAGCCACGCAAACGAGGCATTGGACGCAACCCGCGAACAGGCACACAGGTCGCCATCCCTGAAGGCAAGACTATTCGTTTTAAACCCGGTAAAGAGTTGCAATCGTAATTTTAAACCTCTATCTCACTTTCACTCCTTGACTGAATCGGCGGCTCCTGAGGTTTCGGAGCCGCTATTTTTATCGGTCGAAAACTTTTGCAGCCTTAAGCGTCAAAAAAAATTGAGGCCACGATCAGTGACCGTAGCCTCGTTTGACAATAGCAGAGTGATGATGAAACAAGCGTCAGTACGCTAACGCCAATAGTTTCATCCCAGCAAAAACTTTCATATATAACATCCCTCCCTCTCCTGCGCTTTCGCGAGCGCCAGCTAAGGAGATCTATCTATTTCAACTGTTCACCGCGAAAGCCGGGGGGGATTATGGAATCCCACTTGCCATTTGTCAAACTCATTGTTGTAATCCATCCAATCAATTAAACTAATGGCTCGGAGATAAATCTAATGCAAAAATTTTTTCAGTGCGATGCTGGGGGAGATCGTGAGATATCCTTGGGATAGAGGTGAAATAAGATGGAAATGTCGCAACTGCGCACTTTTCGCGCTGTGGCAGAGATGCTCAATTTTACGCGCGCAGCGGAACGGCTGAATTTGACCCAATCGGCCGTCAGTCATCAGATCAAGGCTCTCGAGGAGGAGCTCGGCGAACCGCTCTTCATTCGCGCCAAACGTGGTGTGAAGTTGTCGCACTCGGGGGAGGTAGCGCTCGAATATGTCGAACGAATACTCGATGACGCGGAGGCTTTGCGAGAGAGGATCTCGGGCCGCGAGAGTTCGCCGGTTGGACGTGTGCGTGTGGCAGCGGCGACGCAGGCATTTGTGCATCTCTTTGCTCCGCTCTTCGAGTCATTCATGGATTCGCATCATGGGATCGATCTTACGTTTCGAACGACAGTCAGCACGGAGCAAACAGTCGCCGATATTTTGAACGGAGCAGCAGATGTAGGGTTCGCATCTGTGGCGGTCTACTCGCCAAACTTGCAGGTCACCAGGCTTTTTGAAGACGAACTGGTGCTGGTGGTGAGCAAGGATCACCGGCTGGCGAAAAAGCGCGCGGCGACTGTCGGAGAGATTCAACAGGAAAAACTGATTCTTTTCGAGCGCGGGGCTTCGATCCGACGCGCTACCGATCATTTCTTCGATCAGATCGGCGTGCGCCCCGATCTGGCGCTCGAATCGAACGACACTTACTTCATCAAACGGATGGTTGAGCGTGGTCTCGGCGCCTCACTATTGCCCGTCTGGGCAATCAGAGATGAAGTGTTGGCCGGGAAACTCGCGCAGCTTCAGATCAGCGGTCATCGTCTCCGCCGTTCTGTCTCCCTGGTCTCCCTCGGCCGTTTTCAACCTTCACCGACGCGAGCGTTTATTGATTACATCTTGCGCCACAAAACCAGGCTGCAGGCGATGGCGGAGGGCGATAAGAGATCGAAACCGGCGCAACTGGACGCGATTAGATGAAGCGAATATCATCGTCTCGTGATGCCGCAATAAATGCTGGCAAATCACCACGGATTGACACGGATGCGACGGATTTTCACGGCTTTTATCCGCGTTAATCCGTCGCATCCGTGAAAATCCGTGGTGATTTGCCAGCATTTATTGCGGCACTACATTGTCTCCGCAAATTCATCTAACTTTTCGTTTGATTTTTTCGTTATTTACATTTGTTACGTATTCTCTTCTTTTTCTACTTTGAGAGAACGACGGGAGATTACTGTGATCCCTGAGCTGCGCGAAAAGTTCAACGCGAACTTCACCGAAGAAAAACACGGTCAATTCCTGAGCTCGCTCGAAGCATCTGTCGGCGCAAAGATTGAATTCCGCCCGTGTGAAACGCCGATCTTTCTGCCTGACGACCTGCTTGGTGAAATGGAGCAGGCCGCACAGGAGATCATTGCGCAGCTCTGCACCCGGGAGTATCGAATTGCTTCAGCACGTTCTATCCCCGCCGACTTCAACGCGCCTGGCGAAGGCGCCCATCCCCATTTCATCCAGGTAGATTTTGCCGTCACGAGAGGTCAGGGCGGCAAGCTTCTGCCAAAACTGATTGAACTGCAGGGATGTGCCTCGCTTTATGCTTTTCAGATACTGTTGCCACACGTCTATCAGCAGGTTTACGACCTGGGAGGCCTGGGATATTTACTCAACGGCCTGACTGACGAGACCTATCTTGATCACCTGCGTAAAGTGATTCTCAATCGCCACGCGCCGGAGCAAGTGATTTTGATGGAGATTGACCCATTGCTTCAGAAGACGCGGCCTGATTTTCTCGTGACTGAAAAGTTGCTCGGAGTGCCTACAGTCGCTGTGACCGATCTCATCAAACGCCGCAACAAATTGTTCTACGTGCGCGATGGACGTGAGATTGAAATTCGCCGCATCTACAATCGGGTGATAATTGATGAGTACGTCAGGAAGGGTGTGCAAGCCGGGTTCGATTTTCGCGATGAGCTGGATGTCGAATGGGCGGGGCACCCAAACTGGTATTTTCGGATGAGCAAATTTTCACTCCCATTCATTAAACATCCGACAGCGCCTCGCGCGTGGTTTCTCGACGAGGTGGCTGCGAGAGACCTGGAAAACTTCGTTCTCAAACCGTTGTTCTCTTTTGCCGGGAGCGGTGTGAAGGTCAGTATCACAGAAGCGGACCTCGAGACTGTGCCAGTGGACAGACGCGCTGATTTCCTTTTGCAGGAGAAGGTCGCCTACGCCCCGGTGATCAGAACACCGGACGAGCCGAGCAAAGTCGAGGTGCGCCTGATGTTCATCTGGCCCGAAGATTCCCACGAGCCGTTGGCAGTGACAACGCTCATCCGACTGGGCAAAGGGGAGATGATGGGTGTCGATTTCAATAAGAACAAAACGTGGGTTGGTTCTTCATGTAGCTTCTTCCCCGCTTAAATATATCTGTAACTGCTCGGCCGCTACGCGGCCGAGCAGTTACAGATGAGGCACTTTCAATCCTTGTTTATCTGTTAAATTATATCTATGTTTATTTTGAGCAATGCGAGTTATGGCGATCGATTACGGCACGAAGTCAATCGGAGTTGCAATTTCGGATGAATTGCAATTGACGGTACGCCCGTTGACGACAATCAGGCGCAGGAGAAAAAAATATTCGCAAGTAATCGAGATTATCTGTTCACTCGTCAGTGATCACGAAATCGGTACACTCATCATGGGACTACCACTGAATATGGATGGGACGCGTGGAGAAGCGGCCGATCGTGTCGAAAAATTTGTCAATGACCTGCAGAGTCGTCTGCCAATCTCCATAGTTACTATTGATGAACGGTTGACTTCAAATGAGGCGGATCAAATCCTGCGCGAAATGGGTTTGAACGAGCGTGAACGCCGCGCACGATCCGATGAATACGCAGCCGCCATCATCCTGCACGATTATCTTGAAGGACAAGCGCGCAAGCGTGAAACTGAGAGCACCCCATCTCAGTCCTCACAATAATCAAAAAAACATGAATATCATTCCTCAAATAAGTCCCTGGGTCATCAGGGCAATTAGAGCATTCGTCATTATCGTCGTCGTGTCTCCGCTCGCGATGATCGGCGGCTGGTTTTGGCTGAAACAAGCGCTCAGTCGCCCGCAATCGCATAACGCTGCCAATAAAACGATCACAATCGAACCCGGGGCAAATTCGAACGTGATCATCGCGCGTCTGCATAACGAGGGTATACTCGCGAACGAATGGCCGGCACGTTTGTGGCTGCGACTGTTCGCGCGCAGTCAGACATTCAAAGCCGGCGATTATGAATTTAAATCGCCCATCTCGCCCCTCCAGGTGATTAACAATCTTGTCCGCGGCTCCATTTCGACGCGTGAATTCACTATCCCCGAAGGCTACAATCAATTCGACATCGCGCGAGTGATGGCAGGATTGCCAGGTCTGAAACAGCCGCCGCCATCGGGCTCCGAGAAGTTACTCGGTTTATTCAAAAAGACTTCTCTGATTGCAGACCTCGATCCTCAGGCCAGGACGCTTGAAGGCTATCTCTTCCCTGACACCTATGAATACTCGGCGAGCACTACGCGTGAACAACAGGTCGATGCGATGGTCAAGCGTTTCCGCCAGGTCTATACACCGGAAATGCAAAATCGGGCGGAAGCGCTCGGGATGACGACGCGACAGGTCATCACGCTCGCCTCACTCATTGAAAAAGAGGCGAGGGTAGACAGCGAGCGTGAGCTGATCTCATCGGTCTTTCACCGGCGTTTAAAGGAGGGGATGCCACTGGCTTGCGATCCGACCGTGATCTATGCAGCATTGCTCGCGGACAGATACCGGGGCAAGATTTACAAGAGCGATCTCGATCGCGATTCGCGATACAACACCTACAAATACGCCGGCCTGCCACCTGGCCCGATAGCTTCGCCAGGGCGACGGTCAATCGAGGCTGCTCTCAATCCGGCCGAGACCGATTATCTTTTCTTCGTTGTCGATGCCACAAAGAATGACGGCTCACACAAGTTTTCGTCCAGTTCGGCGGATCACGTGGAAGCGGTGAAGCTCTTGCGGCAGCAGGAACGCGGGCAGAGTTCGCAGCGCTAACTCGAAACAACAGAGATTGGGACACTAATGAAGAGAGATCTCACGCAAAGACGCAAAGACGCAAAGGAGAAAAGAGGAAATTCTTGGCGCCTTTGCGGCTTTGCGTGAGGTAAATGTCTCAATCTCGGTTGTTTCGTTTAGTAGCATTAAGGCTGGAGGCTACTATGTTTGAACGCTACACCGAGAAAGCGCGCCGTGTGGTATTTTTCGCCCGCTACGAGGCAAGCCAATTCGGCGCGTCGCAAATCGAAGCCGAGCACATCTTGCTCGGCCTGATCCGCGAAGATAAGAAGCTCACTGCCCGCTTCTTCCGGCGCCCCCATGCGGAGATCGAATCTATCTGTAAAGAGATCGAAGGGCGCAGGATTCCGGGCAAACCTATCTCGACCAATATTGATATGCCACTTTCACAAGAGGCGAAGAGAGTGCTCTCCTATGCCGCTGAAGAAGCGGAACGGCTGGAAAATCGCCATATCGGCACAGAGCATCTCCTGTTAGGACTGCTGCGTGAGGAGAAATCTATAGCCGCTGAGATACTCTACGAGCGAGGACTGCGGCTCTCGGACATACGCCAAGATTTGTTGAGGGACCCGGAGATCGACCGGCCCATCACCCGGAAAATGATTCGACACGAACTTCAGCCGGCAGAGAGTGGTGAAAAGTGGATGGAGGAGATTTTGAAGACGTGCGTTGAGCGAGGGTTAATAACTCAGGATGATCTTGTGATCGAATTCGAGCGTGTTGCCGCTCTGCGGCAATTTCGCGCAGACGTGGAAGCGCTGCTGCGATTACTTGCGGCAAAAGGAATGGCAGATCCGCAGAAGTTGCTGGAACTTGCCTTCGAGTTGCGCGACGAGAAGAAACTTGCCGAGTTCATTGAAAAGCTGCGTCGCATCTGATTGCGGATTGCGGATTGCGGATTGCGGATTCGGAATCACATGTGGCCTTGTACATTCGCAAATCCGCAATC
>JAKEHZ010000095.1 GCA_022614735.1 Acidobacteriota bacterium
GAGCTTGTCCTGTTTTCTCAAAGACGGCAGTTGCTGAAACAATGTCATGAAAACGGATTGAAAGATGTCAGACGCATCATCGGATGAGAGTCCGAATTTGTATGTGATCGAAGTGATCAGTCGTTGGTAACGCCGCAGCAATGTTTCCCAAGCATCGGCATCCTGATCCAGGCATCTGGCGATAAGATCGGCGTCAGGGAGACTCACGTATTCAGTCATACGATTTACGATAGAGACGCGCCCTCGCATTGTCAATGAATCTTTAAGCGGTGCGAGCATTTAAGCGTCGAGCGTGCCAAAACTGCCGCGTCCGGGGGTCTGTATGGCGAAAAGGGTCACGACCGAGCGTAACCGAAGGAGAGATCTAGAGGGCAAGCAGCCGCCCGTAGAAGCGGCCGTTGGCCCGCAGTTCTTCAGGCCTGCCCACTTCAGTGATCACCCCGTCCGAGAGGACTGCCACGCAGTCAGCTAGCTCGGAAGTGGACTGGCGGTGGGTGATGATGACGACCGTGCGCCCGACGATCAGGCGACCCAGCGCTTTCAGAATGAGCCCTTCCGACTCTCTGTCCACCGAGGAGGTCGGCTCATCCAGAATGAGGATCGGAGCATCTTTCAGGAGGGCACGGGCGATGGCGATGCGCTGACGCTGCCCGCCAGACAGGGTTACACCCCGCTCTCCCACATAGGTATCGTAGCCCTCCGGGAGGTCGAGAATAAACTCGTGGGCTTGGGCGGCCCGAGCCGCGTTCAGCACTTCGTACTTAGTAGCGCCAGGGCGGCCGTAAGCGATATTGTCGCGGACGCTGCCGGAGAACAGGATCGTGTCCTGCAGAACGATGGATATCTGATTGCGCAGCGACCTCAGGCTCAGGTCCCGCACATCCTTATCATCGATGAGGACGCGGCCTCTAGTAACATCGTAGAAGCGCGCGATCAGACTTACCAGCGTGGACTTGCCGGCACCGGTAGCTCCCACCACAGCCATCACCTCTCCCGCCATAATTGGCAGGTCGATCCCTTTGAGGATGGGGCGGTTCGGTTCATAGCTAAACCACACCCCTTCAAAGGCGATGCGGCCGCGGACCCGCTTCAGAGTCACGGCGTTGGGCGACTCCAGTACCTCAGGTGCGGCCTCAAACAGCTCACCGATACCCTTGGCGCTGACCGAAGCTTTTTGCACAACGGTCGTCAGGCAGGTCAGTTCTTGCAGGGGCATATACAAAGCGGTCAGATAATGTAAGAAAACATACATCTCCCCCAGTGTCAGATCGCCCTGGATGATCCGCCAACCCCCGTAGCCCATGACGATAGCGACCCCGACGGCGCTGGCGACGCCGACCAAAAGAGAGAACATTCCCTCCCAAGTTGCGGCCTGGACGCTGGCCTTCATCTTGGAGCGCATCTGATTCACGAACCGTTTCTGCTCCCGGCCCTCCTGGCAGAAGGCCTTCAGCACACGGATGGACGAGAGCGTCTCGTAGGCCGCGGAGGCTCTGGCCCCTTCGCTGGAGCGCACGGCCCGGGAGGCATCCCGGACGCGGCTTCGGAAGGTCGAAAAGATCATCAAGTAGGGTGGCAATACGACCAGCGCCACCAGCGCGAACCGCCAGTCCACCAGGAACATCGTCACGGTGATGCCGAGCACGGTGAACGTGCTGATGGTGACCATGCTCAGCCCACTGACAAAGGCTTTCTGGAGCTGTTCCACATCGGCGGTGAGGCGCACCACCATATCGCCCACACGGACGCGATCGTGGAAGCGGAGGGAGAGGCGCTGCATCTGCGCGTAGAGATCGCCGCTCAGATCCAGACTGGCCTTCTGGTTGACCTTCGTCAACCAGCGCTGGCCAAGGATGTTCGTAAGGCCGTTCAGGCCCGCGAGCACCACATAAGTCAGAGCTATCAGGGCCAGAATGGACAGAGAGCCTTCGAGAACATGGCCGTACAACGGCTGCTTGCCCAGAACGTTGTCCACCAGCAGCTTCATGGGCCACGGGTAGAGCATCTTTGCGCACGTGCTTGCCAGCGTGGCCAGGAGAACTCCCACCATCAGGTACTTGTACGCCATCAAATACTTGATCAGCTTCTTAAGCATCCGAGCTCCTTAAGATCTCGCGCTTCAACCATCTGCGAGATCTGCGGACACATCTCGAGCAATGCTCGCTGCGTATCTCTGGCATAACCGACCGAGAGATGAGAATCAGGCCAATGAGTCTTGATCGCATGGCAAATTGGCAGTACACGCGCCGCTTCGCCGAGGCTCCTATCCCCCAGAGCCATGAGAATTTTTATCGGTCCTTTCATAGGTATCCCTTTTCTCAGGGATGTCAAGATCCCTTAAATCCCGCTGCCCAATGGTGATCACCTTGCGAGGATGAAAACTGAAACAGCCCGTCCTTGCGAGCCTGCCACATGGCTTGCCGTAATAAGTTGCGCCTATGGCGCAGGCCGCATCTTCCACCACGGCCAGCCCGTGTCTCTGAGCCAACTCGAGGAAAAGAGGGGGTCAGCTCAATAGGATTACATTAGATCGTACATCCTAACTGACTATGAAATAACTATGGGGAGGTATGTTGTGAGGAATGTTGTGAGGAATGTTGTATTGTAAATTAATTATTAAGTTTCAATGCTGTAGTGCAACATTGATAGTTATCAAACTTCATCAAACGTAGCTTCAGCTCTTAAGCTGGCCAACAAGGATAAGATTCATCCCTTTCTTACTTAAACTCTCATGTTCGACGCGCAACTCCCGGACCGGCGAGGTCGCTATGCGCTTGCCGTTGGCGCAAAACTCCATCCGAAGCCCGACGCCGAGCCAACCCATCTTGAGCATGCCACCCCCAAAGGTTGAACCGCTCACGGTCGCCTCCATCGGTTCAGCAAAATATTTCCCGCCCTTCACCAGCGCACGTCCAGCCTCGGGGTCGAGCAGGAAGACCTCATAATCGCTGTTGCGTGTGCGCACGTGGATCGTATCGCAAGGTCTCAACGTTTCCAGCATCACACCCTCAAGCTCGTCGCTGATCTCGGTGACCTCATCTAAAGCAAGATATTTTGGCATGGTGTACATAGCTCGCTCGACGCTTGACCGCTCACATGAGCGCCATGCAATCGTCCTTTCAATACTGTTGAGAGGCAAAGAGTGTGCCGCATTATGGGGGTATCAAATTAACCGGGTAGCTCCGCAATTGCCGCTCTGTTACAAGAAGATTGTTCATTACTGGAGACTCTCTCATCAGCCATCCCCTATAGCCTTGTCAAAGCCCTCCTCAACGTAGAGGCGCAGAAGCTGCGGCTGAGCGAAAAGGAAACCTTTGTTATGCCTCAACTTGCTCTGCGCCTCTGCGTTGAACAGAGCGGGGACTAACTGTCAAACTTATTTTTTTATAGCTCCCGAGGCAGTGAAAAGCAGCATATCGCTTTGCTTTCGCTGTCTGTATTGAAACGGAGAGCACTCAACACTTAATCACATCTGTTCACTTTATTAGTGCTGGGAAAGGCGAAAAAAAATACCATTATGTAAAAAATGGGTAAAGTTAACCTTAAGCTTCGCATTTTGAGACAGTATGATCGTAGGCAGGCAGGTTTCATCTCCAATAAAGTTCTTCACAGTTCCAAAGGACAAAGTCAGGTAACAGCGCGGGTTTTAGATTGCCGATATCGGCCCGGGAGGCAACAATCAAATGGCGGGAGACGAGGAAAACAAAAGGTTGTTGTTCAGCAAAAATCGCCTGGACTTCGTCAAACAGTCTCTTTCGCTCGGTTGGATTGAGTGTGTTCATTTGCCTCTTCATTAAATCATCAATCCGTGCTTCCCAGTCAGTGGCCGGCCTTGTTTGTTGGGGATGCCACCAGTGAGTTATCCCGCGACTCGATAATATGTTGACATGTGATGTTGGGTCAGTATCACCGCTTACAATGGCCAGCAGACAGGCTTCGTAATTCAAACTCTCATTGATCGTACTTAACAGCGCGCGCGATTCAAGGGTCGCGAGATTAACCTTGATGCCCAGCCGGGCCAGATCGGCTTGAATCAATGCGCTCATCTTTTGCCTGATGGTGTTGCCGGCATTGGTAATCATGGTGAATGTCACCGGCTGCCCTTGTGGGTCGAACAGCCCTTTATCGATTTGATAATGGAATCCGGCCTCAACCAGCAGGCTCTTTGCACGATCCAGGTTGTAGGGATATTTCTTCACTTCAGGATTAAACCAGAGCCTGTCGCCCGGCGACAAAAAGCCCCACTGCGGAGAAGCCTTTCCGGAAAATACCAACCTTACAATCGCCTCTCGGTCAATCGCGTATGACACTGCCTGTCGAAATCTCACGTCTTTAAACCATCTGAGCTTGACCGGATCAACCAATGTGTGTCCGCTCTTCGGCTGCCCGCTTTTCGGCTTGATGCTGCCGTTGAGATTGAACCAGAAGATTTCACGGATCATGCTTGGGCCAAGGTCTGTGATTTTGATCTTACCCTGTTGTTCCATGGCTGCTAGCGCAGGTACGTCGTCAGCATTGACCGGACTGAGCAGATCGGTTTCGCCCTGTTGAAACTTCAGCAGTTGCGTATTGCGGTCAGGATCAATGCTGATGATGAGTTCATCCAGGTAAGGCAATCGTTTGCCCGCCTTATCGGTCTTCCAGTAGTGCTCGTTGCGCGACAGAATGACGCGCTGGCCTGCCACATATTCTTTCAGTTTGAAAGGGCCGAGTCCGACGATCGTTTCCGGTGGCGTGGAGAGCGTCCAGGCTTGCTCGAATTTACCTTCAAGATAAACCGGCTCGAGGATGTGTTTAGGCAGGATGGGGATGCCGTCAAGCAATCTCTCGGCTGCTGCGTAAGGTGCGGGAAATACGAAACGAACTTTGTGACTGTCGAGTTTTTCGACCTTCGTGCGCTGACCGTCAAAGTCGAACGGATCGGATGACGGCGAACCGATCGAAGAATCGTTGAGAACTTGAAAGGTGAAAACCACGTCATCAGCAGTGAAAGGATGGCCGTCAGAAAATTTGACATCGCGCCTGAGTTCGCAGATCAATGTTTTCCCGTCAGACGAAGTTTGCCACGCTGTGGCTAATTCGCCCTCAGGCTGTTGCGTTTGGCGATTGATTCGGATCAGACGCCCCATCAAGCAATCGGCGATACTATTGGTTTGTTCATCTGCGGAGATCAGGCGATTGAATGTCCTCGGTCCCGCCGACTTCGAGATCACCAACTGATTGCCGCTCGAGTGCTGTTGAGCAGTCGACGTTGATCTTCCTCCATCGCTTTTCCGGCGATCGCAATTCGAGTTCGCGATGACGACGATCAACAGGCAAAAACAACCCAACAGCGGTCTAAGCACACTCAACATGGTATCTATTGCTCCTGGTTTAGAAAGATGAAGAGAGAATACGAAACAAACGAAAATAACGAAACAAACGAAAATAGATCAAGAATTTTTCGTTTGTTTCGTTATTTTCGTTTGTTTCGTATTCTCTCTTCATCTCTCCTGACTGAACACTCATTTTGAAAACACTATAAGATTTGGGAGTGTGGATCAGCCAAATCACTCAATCCTTCTGCGAGTAAGTAAAATGCCAGGCTCGTTATGAATATCGCCGCGCCCGGCGCGAGATTCCACCAGAACGAACCAAGTTGCTGCACGCTTCCGACTGAAGCCAGCATGCTGCCCCAGCTTGGCAGAGGTTCCGGTACGCCCAATCCCAAATATGAAAGCGTGACCTCCGCCAGAATAAAACCTGGCACCGATAATGCCGCTTGCGTCAAAATAATAGCGGTCAAATTTGGCCAAATGTGCCGAAAGATGACTCTCGGATCCGAGGCACCGAGCGCGATGGCGGCGAGAATGAATTCGCGCTCTCGCAGAGAAAGCACAGCACCGCGCACAATGCGCGCCATGCTCGCCCAACCGAACAATGCAATAACAATCACCATCGCGAATAAGACTTGCTCCGGCGCCAGACTCAACGGCAGCGCACTGCGCAGCGCAATGATGAGATAAAGAGCAGGCAGTGCGAGAAACAATTCGATCACACGCATACAGGTGAAATCGAACGGACCGCCGTAATAGCCCGAAACGCTACCAACTACCAACGCCAGGGGAATGGCGATTAACAATGCCACGCCTGCGACGGCCAGCGAAAGCCGCGCTCCGTGCACGATCCGCGAGAAGACATCACGCCCCAATCCATCGCTGCCTAAAATGAAGATGCGCGCCGGTCCATCAACACCGAAAAGATGTGTGCGGCAGGGAAACAGTCCGAAGAGACGATAAGGCTCACCGGGTACGAGGAAACGAATTGGATAGATTACGCTTCTCTCTTCCACGTAAAGCATTCGTTCACGATCAACGAGTTGTAATGCATAAACGAATGGCACCCAATGTCGAAAGCCTTCTGTGTCGGTGAAGTGAAGGCTGGAGGGAGGCGCTAGGTAGAGTTCGCGGTTTTGAGTGGTCGGATCGTAGGGAGTCATGAAATCAGAGAAGACCGCGCACACGAGCAGCACGAAGAGTAATAATAATCCCCAAAATAGGCTCCAGCGCCGGCTTAGATTCGCAAAAGTTTTTCCGGTCATCATTTGAGATGATGAGGCTCGTCGTAAATCTATTTAAATATTTCGGGGCCTATTTTTTCAGGACTTCTTGGGGTTACGTATGCGGGGGTCGGCCAAAGCCAGTAGAATATCGGCCAGAAGATTCCCTAATGCCAGCAACAATGCCGCAAAGACCAGACAGGCGATAAGCACGTAGAGATCACGGCTCAGTAACGAGCTGACCGTCAGACTCCCAAGTCCCGGCCATGACATAATCACTTCTACGATGAATGCTCCTGACAGGAGTGTGCCGAGCGAGTTACCGAGCATTGAGATCAACGGATTGATCGCATTTCCTAAAGCGTGCTTTTGAAAGATCATTCTTTCCGATAATCCCTTAGCTCGCGCGGTGAGGATATAATCCTGCGAAAGCGTTTCAATCAGGCTTGCGCGCAGCTGGCGGAAAAAGCTGGGAACGAGGCGCAACGCAATCACCGTCGACGGTAAGATAAGGTGGTGCAAAAAATCCGTCAACCTTCCAGTCGCAGATAGCTTCTCGAAATTAAGCGAATGCACGCTGCCAATAGGAAACCAGCCGGTGCGGGCGGCAAATACAATTGCCAACAGCGCCAGAAGAAACGACGGCGACGAAAGGCAGATCGTCGATAAGAAAGCCAGAATACGGTCCAGCGTGCTGGAACGATACTTCGCCGCGAGCAGCCCCATCGGCAAAGCGGCAAGCAACGTTAGCGTTAGACCAGCCAGCGCCAACCACAATGTATTCGAGAGCCGTTCGTAAATAAGGCTGTTGGCCTCACAGTTGTAGGCGAATGAATATCCGAAATTTCCCTGAACGATCCCGACCAGCCACTTGCCAAATTGGGTGTACCAGGGCTGGTCAAGAGCATATTGTTCGCGCAATCGAACCAATGTTTCTTCCGAGATCTGCGGATTGAGACTCATCTCGGCAAGAAAGTCTCCCGGAGCAAGTCTAACCAGGAGGAATGATCCCAGTGCCACTGCAAACAGCAATGGAATCAGCGACATTGACCGTTGCAGAATCAATTTAAGCATCAAGCTCCCGTGAGGCAGGGACCCTGTTTACAAGGACAGGTGCAAATGCAATCAAGCAGGAGGTGTCGGGCGTTACCGATCGCCGGGCTTAGGGTCGGGGAGTGCCTTTGGCTCAACAGGTATCAGCTCTACGAGCTTCTGTTCTACGGGCTTCTGTTCAATTTTACTAGGCCTCATAGCTTGATCCTTACTATTGATCATATTGCATTTGCCATCAAAAACAGCGCCGAGGTCGATGATCAATACCGGGGTGTGAATATCACCGTAAACGCGCCCCGTTGAATGGATCTTAACACTCGTTTTTGCAGTAATCGTACCTTCAACGACACCACTTACTTCGACTATTGCCGCTTGAATGCTGGCTTTTACACGCCCCTTCTCCATAATCAATAGGCTTCCTGAATCCGAAGTGATAGTTCCAGAGACACCAGCATCTACCCTTATGATCTCTGTAAACTTGACCTCACCGTTGATATCAGTGCCCTCGCCCAAAAAACTACGTAAATCCGTCGGGGCATCATCCGCGTCGAATGCTAATTTAGCGCTTCCGTATTTCATAAAAAGAAATGCCTCCTAACTTCTTCTGACTGCGTCAGAGATTCTGACTGAACGCTATTGTCTGGCTGGCTTATTAAAATTTAAGACAACAGAATTTTTGGGCTTCGATTGCCTGCTTTTGCAGCGGAAAGATTATTGCACTCTAAAGGGCGAGTCAAACAATTAATTCTGGCAGGAGGTGGGCCATCCTTCGGGATCAGCGTCGCAGCAACAAAGAGACCCGGGTGTCGAGACTGGCGATCCTCATCATGCGCTCCACCTTGCTGATTCGCTTCTTCGGCACATACACCAGATCGCCCGGACGCAGATTGAGGTCCTCGGCGAGGCGGTGTTTCCGTAGGGCCTTCTTCATGTCAACCTCTCTGGCCTCGGCCCAATCTGGGTTGACCTTACGGAAAAGGATCACCTGTGAATGTTTGACTCTCTCCTTGGAGCCGCCGGCGGCGGCGAGCACCTCGATGGGGGTCATCGCGCCGCGCAGCTCGACTCGTCCTGGTCTCTCCACTTCGCCAGAAACCATTATGAAGAGTCGCTCGAATTCCCGCAGCTTGATGTTTAATTCAGGGTCTTTGAGCCTGGCCTGCGCTCTTTCGAGTAGCGTTGCGCGTGCTTGATTGAGCGTCAAGCCGTAGACCTTTATACCGCCGATCAATGGTAGCGTGACGTAACCGTCGAGTTGTACTGCGACCGTGTCGTTGAATTCCGGCGTAAAGTGGTATTGCACTTCGATCACATCACCGGCCTGCAACCGATACCGGTCAGGCGAGGTCAGGATCGGCCTTCCCTGAGCTGCAAGGCCGAGAGGCGATGCCAGAACGATCAGCACGAGCAGCGCCGAACGGACGATGAAGATGTAAGTGTGGAACAGCGCGCTGAGGACTCGCTGCAGCGAAGTGAGCGGTTTGGCCTCCCCGGGAGCGGGCAGGTGTCCCTCAAAAAAGTACGTGGGACGGACAGACGGACTATGAAGCGATGCCTTCTTCATTTCTATCCTTCAGCCGAATTTTGGTTGGGGGGTCGACGATTAATTTTGGGGGCTTCCTACTTAGAGTGTAGTAGAGGGATGCAGAAAATACATTAAATTTCAGTTGGCTGAGAAGGTTATAACATTTTCCATTTGTAATTTGTAATTTGTAATTTGTAAAAGGATGAGGAGAATACGAAACAAACGAAAATAACGAAACAAACGAAAAATTTCGGATTTTTTCGTTTGTTTCGTTATTTTCGTTTGTTTCGTATTCTCTTGTTCCTTTGTATTGAAACTATTAACTAATTTCGACAGCTTTCGCTGCATTGATACGGCCGTAGCCATAATCATGATGACGTCCGGCCCTGTACCTCACACCGCCGACCCTGTCGCAACTACCGCGCAGCCGGTCAAGAACCTCTTGACGGGTCCAATCAGGATGACGCGCCAGGACGAGAGCTCCTACTCCCGCCGCCAGGGAGGCGGCATAGCTTGTTCCCGATCCACTTCCATACCTGCCTTTTGATCTGGTGCTATAAACATTCGCCCCGGGAGCCAGGAACTCCAATTTGTCGCCAAACGCCGATCCATCCGACTGATCGTAATAATTGGACTTGCCGACTGCTATGACATATTCGTGTGAGCATAGCTTGTCATCTTCTATTGGACGATAGTTATTATCTATCGCCCAGAAGATCGGTATTCCAAGCCCCTTCCGCCCCTTAGTGGCTGCGAATGTTATGGCCTGATCCAAAATAGATGGAAGTTCCCAATTCTCCTTACTACCAGGTCCCAGGCTGCAAGCTATGATATCCGCCCCATCGTCCAGAGAGGCTTCGGAATCTTCACATCTTGGATCGGCGGCATAGGTGATAGCCCGCGCAAGCGTCGTTATATCTCCAACTTTATTGCAGGCTATGGCTATCATCTCCGACTCAGGAGCAGATCCGCAGACGCCTATATCATTGTTCATCCGTGCGCCGGCCATGCCCATGCAAAATGTCCCGTGGCTGTTGTCAGGGAAACCAGTCATCCCTGGCTGATAACGTACAAAATTGAAGTTGGTGCCGCAATCATCCGAGGTGAAATATCCTCCCCCAATTATTCCCTCTTCAAGGTCAGGATGGTCAATCTGCATACCGGTATCAATTACCGCAATGCGCACAGGCCGATGTGGACCGCGACCTCGGGTAACCTTCCAGGCTTTCATGGAATGAATATCAGAACCCTTAACACCTCTTGAACCGTCGTTGCGATGTTGCCATTGCTCTTTAAAACCCGAGCCTAGCGGTTTCACGTTCATACGGGGCATCTCTTTTTGCAATTTTGTTATTACTTCTTGACGCTTTACTGTTTTTAGCGGCCTATTATCCTCCTCCGTAGATAGTTGTTGATGACTCCAACTTGCAGACAATACAGCAGGCAGTTTCACACCTATGATTCAGGAACTTCTTCTCACCTCTGGTCAATTCCAGGAAATCAAAGTTGGATGTCAGACCGAATATAGTTTTAGCATCAGGATTGGTGGGTTTGACAGCAAGAGAATGATGAATGAAGGCTCCGCATTTCTTAGTTTCACCGATTTTGTCATACGGCTTAAATTTTGAATGCTTTTTATCCAGGTTAGTGATCTCAATCACATACCTCTTTGCATTCAAGACACTGGGATGTGGCAAGCGAAAGATGGTTACTACTTCTCCTGGCTTTTTGACTCCCTGAAGTATTAAATGCTGGCCTGAAGGTATCTCAACTTCCGTTTTCACCTGCCGAAAATAAGTTGCCAGCAGTCTCCTATCCAGATCAAGCAGGTTATCCCAAAACCTCGGACGCACTGATTCCTTCAGGATAAATTTATGAATCCTTTCGCTGACGCGGGCATACTCAGCATCATGAGTAGCATCCACGCCGGTGAATGAACCGGCGGTTGCAAAAAGGATTGTGTATCTACCGGGGATAACGTTTACTTTGCCTCGATAGAAATCCTCTCCCTCGAGGTCCAGAATTCCATCGAAACTTTTATCTCTGATGACAGAACCCGATGTCGGAGGTTGTGGTTGCAAAGTACCGGTATAGAGGTGAAGTGAAGAGAATTTTCTGAGATTTACCTGGCTGATTTCGAGCGGATTTGCGGACATTTCCGCACTTTTAGGATCAACCCGTTCCAATTCACCGCTTTTCAACGGCCTTTTCTTTTTATCTTTCAACGGCTCTTTCTTTATATCAATGACAAACGCATGTTTATCAGTACCAGTCTGGTTATGGATTCCGATCTCACATCGGTTTCTCTTATCGGGTAACCGTTTGGAAGTCTTTTCTGAAAAACAAAATAGCATCAAACCATCGAACGTTATCCTTGCATCATCGTTTGGCATGGCACCTCCGAGTTGGATATTGAAATCTAGTTAATACTCACCGTAACCTCCAATGGCAATAAAGGCACCCCAATAGTAGGGATGACGATATCTAACTGTTTTGTTGAATAGTTCCAGTTGCGCTGTTTTTAGCGCATCAACTGTCGAAAGCCTTGATTGTTTACGCGCCCTATGGAATTCGATCATTAAGTCTGAGGTCGCAACACTATCAACCGGCCATAGGCTGGCAACAACCAGTGGGATACCTGAAGCCTCAAACGGGCGTGAAACTCCGATTGCGCCTTCTCCGCCCATATAGTCTTCGGCCGTCGTCTGACAGGCGGAGAGCACTACTAACCGAGGCTGTAATGATTTCAACTGGTAAAGTTCATACAGATGAAGAGAACCTTCGGGGTCCCCCGGCACAGAGGAAGCCATCGGCATTCTCGATAACATCGGTGACCAAGAATTTGCTTCATAGTGCAATGCGAGATGTACGACATCTGCCCGCTCTAACTCCCGAATCAATACATTTTTCTTCGCCTGGCTGTTGACGAGGAGTGTCGGCGCCTTGTAATAGGCGGCTATTGCTACGGCCTCACGCTCAGCCGAAGGCAGCCGCTTCAGTTTTGGGAACTCACCCCCAAAAAAGTCCGGATTTCCGACTGCGAGTAAATGCTCCTGTTGAAATCCTGATTTCTGGCGAGCCTTTTCAGTTGCGCTGAGAAAGAAATTTGCGCTCGGGGAATGCAACATACGAAATTCATCCAAGAGCAACTTGCCGGACTCCCGCGCAATCAAGGTTCCAAATGGCAGCCGGTTGAGTATCTTATCGGGAATAATACACAACTGCTTCCGCCTGTCGAGCAATCCTTCAATCGGGCGAATCAAATTATCATAGAGGTCCGCTGCTCGCTCCTGCCATATTTGGTTATCTCTGCCTGGTGGTTGGCTGACAAGCTCAAGATACTGTTTGACCCGAGCGGTCAAATCTGTCTCAGAAATTTTCACTTCGCGGCTTTCGATCTGCGCCTTCGAAATCAACCAGATGATCAATCTATTCTCTACCACTGCGTATTCAATCAGCTGAATTTGATCCGGCATACGCATTCGAATTTGATCCGGCCCCTCAGGTATAAATCCTGTCTCAATCTTGAGATCGGGGGCTTCGGGCCCGGTGATCGATTTCCAACCGCGGTTGGTCGTATCGAGAAGAGACCGCGCGCGGCAGAGTTCCGAAAAGCGCAGGGCCTCGAGCGGGTCATCGAGTTTGGTATATGCGAAGTCGATTGCCACATCGTAGATGCCTTGCTCCTTGTCAAAGAAGATGTTCCGATTACTCTCCTCGTGAATACCTTGTCTATAATTCTCATAGAGCCTGATCACACGATCGAGTTCCACCCGCGCTGCCGGAACATTCTCTTGTGCGATAAAGGTCAACAACTTTCCCTTCAAACCGGCGTAATGAAAGATCTGCCTACCTGTCCTTTGATAGAACCCCATCACTTCATCGAAAGCCTTGAGGGCTTCACCATACCTTCCCGCCTCCCGGTAAACATTTCCGAGATAGAGCAGTCCGATATGCACAAATTCTCGTCCTGTTTCATCATGAGCAAGCTCCCGCCCTATCGCGATTCCCCGTTGGATGCTCGATATCGCCTCGTCGTATTTTTTCCATTTCCCATAGATCGCTCCGAGGTGAATGTAGGATCGCGCTCTGAGCCGCGGACTCTTTGTCTCTTCCGCCATCTTGATGGCTTCCAGTTGAAATGCGCGCGCCGACTCGAAAAAACCCAGGCTGCTCAGATTCAGACTTGCATTCTGGTAGAATCCAATCGCATAACGGATCTCTGCAGAAAATTGGTCGGAAAGGTTCATCCCACGTTGGGAGATTCGCAGAGCTTCGTGGTATTTCCCGAAATCGCGATAGAATCCTCCACGAAGAATGAGGCTGCGGATTAACCCGACCTTGTCACCGACCTGTTCCGAAAGTTCTCCGCACTTCAAACTATCATCGATCGCGAGCGAGAACTGCCCTGAAGAATCGTGTCCGTTCGCCAGTCCGCAATATGCATTTGCCTCCATCCACAGATACTTTCTTTCTTCGCAGGCGGGAGCCAGCCGTGTGAAGATCTGTAGGGTCTTCTCGGTATTGGATTGCTGGTGATTACAGAGTCCAATCAAGCCTTCGGCAAAGAGAGATTCTCCAGTATTACTCGCCTTTTCAAATAACTGTCGCGCCTGATCATACTTTTCAATGGCCCGGTCGTTTTCAGACTTCTGATAAAACTGATAGGCAGCATCCATCACCTCTCGCGCCTGCTTTGTCATCGCGAGTTGTTTTGGTTGCGCTCGTTGGAAATACCTCACCAGTTCTGCGGTAAATCGATCTCCGGTCTTCCTCTCTACCAGCTTGCCGATTTGAGAAAGCCCGCGCAGTATCTCGTCCGCTTCATTGAGACGCCTATTGAGTTTCGCGTCGAGAAACCCATCGCTCATTTTCCTGACTATCTGGTTTCCATTATAAGAATAATTGAGGCCGAAGATCTCCAGGGCTTGTGCTTCGTTGCCTGCGTTCAGGGCCTTGATGAAATTCTGATAGAGCTGCTCATTCCGCTGCGAAACTTTATAAAGCTCTCTCTCGATGATCTGAAGATTCTCTGACGCCTCCGTTCCCCAGGGTGAGTTAGGATCTAACTGCCGATACTTATTCCAATCCTCCCGAGCCTCACGCCGCAATCGTTCTCCCTGATACAACAAAGCTCGATTGAATAAAGCCTCCGGTAGCGATGGCTCGAGACTCAGTGCCTGGTTGAGTTGTCTGAGACATTCTTCGACATCTTCATTGCTCCTGCCCTCCCTCGTGGGGCGATCGCGCTCAATCCTCCCCAGGTAAGCAGCACCCAGATCGCTGTGTAACTGCGCATAGTTCGGATAAGAAGCCAGGGCCTTCCTGAACTGGTCGATAGCCTTGTCGAATTCTTTTTGCGTGAGATAGTACTTTCCGAGAGCGTACGCTACTGCCGGATCAGAGCTGTCTACGTTTTGGCCGAAGAGATAATTTTTCGCGCGATCGAGCGAGACGTAATCTATTTTGAGGTCTTCGACTTTTTGACCTTTGTCGGTCTTGCCCCCTCGCTGATCTGAAGACTTGAATTCAGCATAACCGAAACCCGTGATTCGAGCTTCCACAGGCCTCCCGTCACGATAAGCCTGATTCAATGCCAGCAGCGCATCGTCGACCGGCGATTTAATAAAGTATCTTTGCCCTCCCCACAGACCTAAACCAATTAAAACCACGGCATAGGTCGCAGCCTTCCACCACGGCACGAAGAGCGCGCGCATCCACCGGGTGAGGCCAGTCTCGTCTCGGGACTTATCTACCATTGGCACTCTCACCGAGGAGGCATAACTCATCAGTCGCTTTGCCAGATCCAACTTCTGTTTTCGGTCCGGCGCCGCCAGAAAATGAGTTTCAAACTGTTCGCGTTCGTGGCTGGAAAGCTTGCCAAACAGATAATCGTCAATGAGCTCTTCCTCGACCAGCATCAGCTGATCGATCAAATCATCCTCAAGCAGAAGCCGCTCTTCGATCTGCCCTTGTGTTTCCTGCGTCAGATCACCCAGAAGATAACTTCTGATCCGCTTTTCTTCTTCGGGTTTTGGAATCATTTTCTATCACTCTCCGGTGATTTTACCTCTCAAACATTAACGGTTTTGATCCCAATCCATTTCATTTAATTCTCATCAGCCCAGTTGATCGGCCAGTCCCCGCTGAAGGCATTGCTCGATGCATTGACGCAAAGTATTACGGATGCGATAGAGCCTTATCCTCATCGCATTCAGTTCAATCTTGAGGCTTTCGGCGATCTCCTTTCGGTGGTCTATCTTTGCCTGCCTGGTTTCAAGGTAATAGCTGAGGACAAGTTCGCGGTTGTTCGGACTCAGTTCCTTGATACACTGATCAAGGCATTGGTAGATCATCTCTTCATCACTATCTTTTTCCTTCTGCGGTAAATCAGTCAGGTTTTCCGGTATGGGAACCCATGCCTTTGCAAGATAATCCAGATAAACCCGCTGAGCTGTTTTGTAGATGTAAGGGGCCGGGATGCCCTGATAGGAACCGATGATGTCCGGAAGCCGGCGCATCACCCGATTAAACGTCTCGTCAACAAGATCTTCCGACACAGCGCACCCGCGGTTGTTGAAGATAACGATCAGTCTTTGTCTCAATTTTTCATACTCTATCGCGGCTAGATCGGGATCAGGGTTGAGCCAAGACAGAAAGAGATTGAATGAACCAGTCCAATCGACGCTCATATTGTGGGGAGAAGCAATTTGTAAAAGTAAACTCCAAGACCGCTGGGAACCAGCAGATTATAAAGAACCTACAGCCGTTTTCAAGCGTGTAATCCGATATGCAGTCCGAACTGATGCCCGGATGATGTCAGCTGAAGAGAGAATGCGAAACAGGAGAAAATAGACGAAACAAGCGAAGATGGGCCCATCTTCGCTTGTTTCGTCTATTTTCGGCTGTTTCGCATTCTCTCTTCAGTTTGGCATAGTGCCTTCTAAGATTAAATGTGTAGCTGTCAAGAAACCTACCCAAAATTTTTTCAGAATCCGGCGAAATGTTTTGGAGGCGATCCTGTTATAAGGATGAGGAAGGCAGTAACAACCAAAAATGTTACAGCGTAAGACAGCGTCCTCAGCCAGATCAGAGAGCGGGCGGCGCATGCTTCACCAGGCGCCGCCACCAGCGGTTTATTACTAAGAGAAAGAAAATCAAAAGGCAAAAGGCAAAAATCAAAAGGCAAAAGTGTGGAACTCTATTTATTTAACTTGTATTGCCTCATTCATAACTGCCGAGACAAAATTAGAAGAAGTGCCGACCTTTTGATTTTTGCCTTTTGCCTTTTGCCTTTTGATTTTCTTCCCATTTTTGCCTTCTCATCAACCTTTCACCCTTTCAATCTCTGCCCCAACACCTCGCAGCTTCTCTTCAATCCTTTCGTATCCGCGGTCAATGTGATAAACGCGGTCAATCCAGGTTTCTCCTTCCGCCGCCAAACCCGCCAGCACAAGTGACGCTGAAGCGCGTAAATCAGACGCTATCAATTGCGCGCCCGCTAACGGCGCCGGGCCGTGAATATGAGCAGAATGCCCGCTCATGCGTATGCGCGCACCCAGACGCTGCAATTCGCTCGCGTGCAAAAATCTGTTCTCGAAGATCGACTCCGTCACAACCGAATCGCCTTCAGCCTGCGTCATCAGCGCCAGATACTGAGCCTGCATATCGGTCGGGAAACCGGGATAGACGGCGGTGGCAACATCCACTCCCCGCAATTTCCCATCGCCGGATACAAACAATGTCCCATCACCCGTCTGCTCGATCTTCACGCCGACCTTTTGCAGTTTTTCGATCACGGCGAGCAGATGGCCGGGTTCACAGTTGTTTAATTCGATCCCGCTGCGGGTGATCGCGGCAGCAATCAGAAAAGTCCCCGTCTCAATCCGATCGGGAATGATCCTGTGGTCCGCGCCATCGAGCGCATCAACACCTGTGATCGTCACTGTTGGCGTGCCTGTGCCTTCAATCCTGGCCCCCATCTTTGTCAAGAGATTTGCCAGGTCAACGATCTCAGGTTCGCACGCAGCGTTGTAGATTCGAGTTGTCCCTTGGGCGAGCACCGCAGCCATCATCAGGTTTTCCGTTCCGGTCACTGTCACGGTCTCAAATTCGATGTCTGCGCCACGCAATCTGGAAGCGTTCGCCTTAACAATACCGTTCTGCAGCTCAATCTTCGCGCCCATTTTTTCGAGCGCCATCAGATGCAACTCAATCGGACGCTGACCAATCGCGCAACCGCCCGGGAGGCTGACGTGCGCTTCGCCGAAACGCGTCACCAACGGCCCAAGTGCAAGCACCGAGGCGCGCATCGTTTTGACCAGGTCGTAAGGCGCTTCGAAATTTTCCACCGTGCCCGCATTGATCTCATGCGTGCGCAGTTCGGGCACCAACACAGTGCAGCCCAGGTCTTCCAGCAGGCGCCGCATAGTGATCAGGTCACGCACATAGGGCACATTGCGTAGCGTGACATTTTTTGGCGTCAGCAGCGCAGCAGCCAGACAGGGCAAGGCCGAATTTTTCGCCCCGCTGATCGCGACCCTCCCACTCAATCGCTTACCGCCGTTGATGCGAAATTTGTCCATAAAAAAAGATGCTAGATGCTAGATGCTAGATGCTAGGTGTTAGATGAGCGTCCTAGCATCTAGCATCTAGCATCTAGCATCTTTTTCGTCGTCATCCTCCTTCCTGATGATGTTCGCTCGATCCACGCGAGCGCTCCGGAGTCGCCAATGCAGCCAGCGCGAGAAAGAGCTGGGCGTTCGACGTGATCTGGAGATTGAACTCGACGAAGCTGTGAATCACTATGGCAAAACAGCCTGTTAATGCGCCGAGGATGATCGATCGTCTGCGGCGATCACGAGTTTGCGCCGCCGAAAACCCCCGCGCGAAAAGCAGAACCAGAAACACCAGAGCTATCACCCCTCCAATCAATCCTGCGTCGGCCACAATCTGCAAATAGTCGTTGTGCGATTGCTCTACGCGCTGCGCACCGGAACTTCGATCGTATCGCGTATAGACAAATTGATATGCGCCCAGACCGACGCCGACCCAGGGGTGGTCCTTGATCATTTGGCTCGTCGCCCCCCAGATATCACGCCGGCTGTAGCGCTCGCTTGCCGGCAGTTCGTTTTCAATCTCACCCTGTGTCTGTTGGATGTTCTGCACCAGGCCTTCAGAACTGACAAGAAACATCGAACCGATAATGGCTGCGAGGCCCAAAACCATTGCCCCGGCTGAGCGAAATATTATGCCTATCCGGCCCGGTCTCTTTTCGCTACGAGTCGAAAAGAAGCTGGGGATGGCGACGATCGCCAGGAAGACCACCTCTGCCGCAAGCGCCAGCACACCGCCTCGTGAAGCCGAAAGCACGATGCCCGCACACATCGCCAGAGCACAGCTGATATAAATAGCCATCACTTCCCGGCGCACACTGCGGCCTATGATCATGCCTCCCACCAGTCCAACCCCCATTTCAAGAAACCCGGCGAAATGGTTGCGGTTGACAAATGGTCCGAAAGTGCCACGGCGCCAGAGAGCTTTGCCGAATACTTGACTGATGCCTACCAGCGCGATGAATAGGCATATCACAATGATTACTTTAACTGCGATATTTCGCCGCTCTTCTGTGTTAATGAAGGTCGCAAAGAGAAGAAAGAAACAGAGAGAGGCGAAGATCTTGATTGCTGCCTGCGAAGTGACATAGGCGTTGTAGCTGATTGTCGGGCGCCCACCTGTTGCCAGGGGGAGAAACTGAACGATAGCGACAAGAAGCAGCGCCAGCATCGGCCATACCAGCGGATTACCGGTGATATTCAACCGCCCCTCCTTCATGACGAGAATTCCCCAGAGGATCATCGTCGCGAAGATCCACAATTCCCACACGGCGATCGACCACGACTCGACTGTGCCATATGGGATCGGCGTCAGCACCAGCAGCAGGATAATGGCAAAGTAGATGGCTTTTTCCAGAATGGCGTTCTTCCCCCCCTACGAAGACAGAGGAGAAGATGAAATAAACGAAAAATAGAAATCAAAAGGCAAAAGGTCGGTACTTTCTCTTTTTTATCCAGGCAGTTCTGTAACGGGCAAAAAGTTGAATAAAAAGAGTTCCACACTTTTGCCTTTTGATTTTTGCCTTTTGCCTTTTGATTTCTATTTTTCGTTTATTTCGTCTTCTCTCTTCTCTTTCTTAAGCTTCCTCACACTTTTGCATTCAAGAAGTTTGAAATCATCGAACCAGACACGGCCGTTTATCGGACATGGTGGCTCTGTGCACGGCTGTCGCTGTAACCGCACCGTTACAGCTTCGGTTGCTGCCGCTGTGTCGAGCGAAATTTCATACTCGGTCCATTTGTTATCGCGGGTGGGGACAGGCGCTGTCGCGGCACGCGC